>JANPBE010000119.1:0-1782 GCA_031430295.1 Phyllobacterium sp. | reverse complement strand
TGCGCCTCGTTCAGTGGCGGTGCATGCCGACATTGCGATGAGCGGGAATATGATGAGAAACTTTTTCATGTTGGAATCCTTTTTTCTGTGACGGTGAAACGCCCGTAATTGAAGTTGGTTCCCACAATTATTGAGATTTATCACAGCTTCGAAATTCAGGATTGGAGGGCTGAGTGCGGTGCCGATGATTATGCAGTTTGGGTTTGTCCTCAAAACCAGCAGGGACACAGGAACCAAAACCACTGCCGGACGTTCACCCCCTATCAGTTCAAAGGGGATATAATCATGTCGGAAATTCAGCGCATTCGAAAAGCTATTTTGCCTGTTGCCGGTCTGGGCACGCGCTTTTTGCCGGCGACAAAAGCCATTCCTAAGGAAATGCTGAATATCGTCGACCGTCCTATGATCCAATATATTGTGGACGAAGCAGTCGAGGCTGGCATTGAACACATCGTATTTGTCACCGGTCGCAATAAGCATGTGATTGAAGATTATTTCGACTATAATTACGAGCTGAATGACACGCTGTTGCGGCGCGGCAAAAGCACCAGCATTGAGATTTTGGACTGCTCACAACCGCTCGCGGGGGCCATGAGCTTTACCCGTCAGCAAGAACCGCTGGGGCTTGGTCACGCGGTGTGGTGCGCGCGCGATATAATCGGCAACGAGCCTTTTGCGCTTTTGTTGCCGGATATGATTATGCTCGGCGAACTTTCCTGCACCAAGAGCATGATCGATCTCTATGGGAACGTTGGCGGCAATATCGTCGCGCTTCAAACCTGTGACCCGCAAGATGTTTCCAAATATGGCATTGTCGCAGTTGGAGACGCTCGCCATGGCGGTGTTGAAATCACAGACATGGTGGAGAAGCCGAGCGTGGAAGACGCGCCTTCGAACCTCTATATCAACGGACGCTATATTTTGGCTCCGGAAATATTTGGTCTGCTTGAGAAACAAACTCCCGGTGCTGGTGGCGAAATCCAACTGACTGATGCGATGCGCAAGCTCGCGATGACACAGACTTTTCACGGATTTGAATATACCGGGCGAACATTTGATTGCGGCTCGAAAGAAGGCTTTTTGGAAGCCAATGTTGCGGTTGCTCTTTCACGCGATGACACGCGAGATAGCACATTCTCGATGTTACAAGATCAGGTGGCCTATCACCAGATCAACGCTCCCACCCGTTTGGTCGGAGTTTCGGGCCACGCCTAACGCGAGTATTGTGCGTTGTTGTGCTTGTTTTCCTTAGTACCAATTAGATGCCTATTTTAATTGCAGTGCAAAAAATATGTGCATGTGCCGCCTCGATTTTGCCTCATTCAATAATTGCTGAAAGCCATAATTTTTGCTGGATTAGGCCAACAGATTTTACCAATTGGGAAAAATCACAATATTAACAATTGGTTAGCTTTTGAAGATTTGTACGTTTTTCAGGCCGCAAGGAACTGGCACGGCCCTTGCAAATGATACTCCGATGCAACAAACTAGTCGGAGTATTCCAATGAGCTTACTATCAAGACGTAATTTTCTGGTCGCCTCTACAACATTGCTGGCGACAGCAGCCATAAGCATTCCCGCATTTGCCGCAGACGATACAATTAAAGTTGGCGTTCTGCATTCGCTTTCAGGCACTATGGCTATTTCTGAGACCACACTTAAAGACGTTATGCTGATGCTCATCGAAGAGCAGAATAAAAAGGGCGGTTTGCTTGGCAAGCAGCTTGAGGCGGTCGTCGTTGATCCGGCATCTGACTGGCCGCTGTTTGCGGAAAAAGCCCG
>JANPBE010000118.1:0-1387 GCA_031430295.1 Phyllobacterium sp. | reverse complement strand
GATGCCGTTTTCATTCGAGTTGTTCAGATTAACTCACGAAATCGGAATTTAGTTCCATAATGCTCAATATGCAATGCTAAATTGTAGCCGCAAAGTTAGAATGTCCTGTTTCTGCAAAGTTAGAATGTCACACTGCCCGCGTTGATGGCGTGGAGACAAGCAGATGGGATTGATTGCGATGAGTGAACGTGATTTGCAGCGGATTGAGGTTTTATCAAAAGTTATCGACGGCCGGACAACTATTGTTTCTGCTGCGCATGTTTTGGCGTTGAGTACGCGTCAAGTGCGCCGGTTGCTGGATGTTTTCGAGAATGTTGGCGCAGCTGCAATCCGTCACAAGTCGCGTGACCGGCCGTCGAACAATCGGATCAGCAATGGCGTGCGTGACTATGTGCTGACGCTTATACGGGAGTGCTATCTAGACTTCGGACCAACCTTGGCAGCTGAGAAGCTGGCGCAGAACCACAGTGTGGCAATTTCGCGCGAGACGCTGCGCAAGTGGATGACGGAAGCGGGAATCTGGCTATCACGCAAGCAGCGTCGAACGTTTCATCAGCCGCGCTTGCGGCGCGAGTCCTATGGTGAGCTGGTGCAGATTGATGGCTCAGATCACCGATGGTTTGAGGCGCGCAACGAGCCCTGCTCTCTGCTCGTGTTCATTGATGATGCAACGGGCAGACTGATGCAGCTGCGCTTTGTACGCTCGGAAAGCGCGTTCAGCTATTTTGAAGCGCTTGAGCGCTATTTGCAGGAGCATGGTGCCCCGATTGCATTTTATTCTGACAAGCATTCGGTCTTTCGGGTGGCCCGAAAGGATGCCAAAGGCGGCCAGGGCATGACGCAATTCGGGCGGGCGCTTTGCGAGCTAAACATTGAGATTCTTTGCGCAAATTCTAGCCAAGCCAAAGGCAGAGTTGAGCGAATGAACCGGACCTTGCAGGATCGATTGGTGAAGGATTTGCGCCTTGCCGGTATCAACAATATGGAGGACGGCAACGCGTTTTTGCCGGGCTTCATGGCACTTTACAATGCGCGATTTGCTATCCACCCTGCCCGATCCGATGACCTGCACCGGTCAGTCAATTTAGCACCTGATAGGCTCAAAGAGATACTGTGCAAGCGAGAGGAACGCTATGTTGGTGCACAACTGACCTTTTCGTTTGAGCGTCAACGCATCATGCTGGAAGAGAACGACGTCACACGAGGGCTGGTTGGACGCTACGTCGAGACCTACGCCTATGCGGATGGCCGACTGGACATACGTTGGAAAGGTCACTCGCTCTCCTACCGCGTGTTCGACAAAGACCAGCGCGTGACGCACGCGGCGATTACCGAGAACAAACACCTGAGCGATGTGCTGGCTTACATCAAGGCGCGGCAGGATCAA
>JANPBE010000117.1:0-2376 GCA_031430295.1 Phyllobacterium sp. | reverse complement strand
TATTGTCTCGGCGGGCAACATCCGCGTTATTTCCGTACCGCGCGCGAGGGCGGCGACCAGCATATATTGTTTGACGGGGATATTGAGGCGGCAGGCAAGGCATTTTTCAGCCTTGGTGGCATTGAGCATTCGAGCGACCATCAAAAGCTAATCTGGTCTTTTGATGATGCCGGATCGGAGTATTATACCATCCTGGTACGCGATATTGCCAGCGGCAAGGATTTGAATGACCGTGTGGGCGACACGGGCGGTGGCGGTGTGTTTGATGCAGATGCGTCTGGCTTTTATTATTCGATTTTGGACGAAGCGCACCGGCCAGTTGCCATTCACTATCACAAACTCGGTACACCGCAGAGCGAAGACAAGGTGATTTTCGAAGAATCTGACGCCGGATTTTTCCTTGGCGTCGGCGGCAGTATGCTCAACGACTATGTCTTCATCAGCACGGGCGACCATGAAACCTCAGAATACCACTTTATGCCAGCCAACGACCCGACCGCCAAGCCGAAGCTGATCGCGGCGCGGACACCGGGCGTGCAGTATTCCATTAGCGAAGGCGGCGATGAATTTTATATTTTGACCAATGCCGATGGTGCCAAAGATTTCAAAATTTGTGTTGCGCCTGCGAGCGACCCCTCGCCCACCAACTGGGTGGATTTGGTGCCGCACAAGGCCGGTAAGCTGATTATCAGTGTGTCTGCCTATCGCGACCATCTTGTGCGCATGGAGCGCGAAGACGGCCTGCCGCGCATCGTTATTCGTGACCGGAAAACGGGGTTGGAACACGCAATCGAGTTTGCGGAAGAGGCCTATTCGCTGGGTATGCAGGGCGCTGCGGAATATGACACGACCACTATCCGCTTTACCTATTCGTCCATGACCACACCAAGCCAGACATATGATTATGATATGGTGAGCCGTGAGCGCACATTGCTGAAGACCCAAGAGGTGCCTAGCGGACATAACGCTTTGGACTATGTGACCAAGCGCGTTATGGCCCCCGCGCTCGATGGCGAGTTGGTGCCGGTTTCGCTGGTCTATCATAAGACCACGAAGCTAGACGGCACAGCGCCGCTGTTGCTTTATGGTTATGGTGCATATGGCCACTCCATTCCCGCGGCATTCAGCACGAGTTGTTTGTCGCTAGTGGATCGCGGCTTTGTTTATGCGCTGGCGCATATTCGCGGCGGCAAGGATCGTGGCTATCGCTGGTATGATGAGGGCAAGCGCGACAAAAAGCAGAACACATTCAAAGACTTCATAGCGGCTGGCGAGTATCTGGTTTCGCAGAAAATCTGCGCGCCCGACCTTATTGTGGCGCATGGCGGCTCGGCAGGCGGTATGTTGATGGGGGCGATTGCCAACATGGCGCCGGACCTCTTTGCAGGCATCATTGCTGAAGTGCCGTTTGTGGATGTGCTGACGACCATACTCGACGATACGTTGCCACTGACCCCACCTGAGTGGCCGGAATGGGGTAATCCGATTACATCAATTGAAGACTATCAAACCATTGCCGCCTACTCGCCGTATGATAATGTGAGCCGCAAGGCCTATCCAACTATATTGGCGGTTGCAGGATTGACCGATCCGCGTGTGACCTATTGGGAACCCGCCAAGTGGGTGGCCAAGTTGCGTGAGATGAAAACCAGCGACAATCCCGTATTGTTCAAGGTCAACATGTCGGCGGGCCATGCCGGTGCATCCGGGAGGTTTTCGCGGTTGGAGGAAGTAGCTTACTCCTACGCATTTGCATTGAAAGTTGTTGGCAAAAGCCCAAAGCAAGCGTAGTTTTGCCATCCGGGAAGGGACGCCCGCATCAGGATTGATGCTGTTGCTATGAGGGTTTGCTATGAACCGCCTTGCTGTTTTGACATTGATAATCGCCACCGCGCTGCCTGTGAGCCTCGCACCAGCCTTGGCCGCGCCAGCGCGCGTGGAGGGTGAACGGTGCAATTTTCCGCATGTGAAGCCCGGAACTTGGGTTGGTTTTTTTGATGGTGAGGAAGCCGAAGCCCGATTTTTGAGTGATGACCGACATGAGCACGTTACGCTCTGGCGCTGCTTCAACACCAAGGCAGAATGCGTTGCATGGAAATATTGGGCGCAGACTGATCACCGTGCCGGACCACAACTGACGTGGTGTAGGAAAAAATAGGCCATTTGGGTGGAGCAATTGTTGCGTCTCGCGCTACACTGTATTACAAAGAATACGCAATTGAGAGGTTAGATAATGGCCGTCGTTCCGTTTTCACTGCGTATAGATACAGAGTTAAAAGAACAGTTAGAGGCTGAGGCGCGGCTTGAAGACAGGTCAGCTGCCTATATTTTGCAGCAAGCAGCGCGAGAGTATATCGACCGGAAAAGCCAATTTAG
>JANPBE010000116.1:0-2788 GCA_031430295.1 Phyllobacterium sp. | reverse complement strand
CGAGCCGCGACTTCATCAGTCTGGCTGTAAATCCGCTTCACCAAAACGCCCGTGAACAGAAAATAGGGGAACACCACAATGCGCTTAAAACCGAGCTTTGAAACATGCTCCAGCGCAGGCTCCACGAGCGGAAACGTCACGCCCGAATAGGCGGTTTCGCCCCAGCCAAAGCCAAGCCCTTCCCACAACATGCGCATCACTTTGGACACGTTAGAATTCGCATCCGGATCAGACGATCCACGTCCGACAACAACCAACATACTGTCATGCAGCGGCTCGCCCTCACTCCAGCCGCTCGCTTTCAGCGCTTCTTTAATACGGTCGCCTGCGGCGCGGATCATCTTCAAATCAATGCCAAGTTCGCGGCCATAGTCCAGCTTCACTTGCGGGTTCTGCGCTGCCCATGTGTTAAGCACCGAGGGAATATCATTCTTGGCATGACCAGCGGCAAACAACATGCCGGGAACCGCCAGCACATGGTTCACGCCCTTGGCTTTCAGCGCATCAAGCCCGTGGGCAAGCACAGGATTGGCAAATTCAAGATAGCCATAGTCCACAAACCAATGCGGAAACCGCTCACGCAAGCGCTCGGAAAGCACGGCAAATTCGCGCACCGCATTTTGGTTGCGGCTGCCGTGCCCGCAAATCATAATTCCATATCGCTTGAACATGTCTCGCCTCGTTTCAAATCTATGACGAAGCAATGAGGTCAGAAAACCTGAACCTAACTCGACAGCCTTGAATTTCACTCCCGAAATGGGTCAGCGTCCACCAAGATCATCAGAGCTCTTCGCAGAGCGCCGCCTTTGCGAATGGTTCTAAGGTGCTTCGTATATAAGGTCAAACGCGAACACGCCTTTTGCGACGCGGATTGCGACAATTACCCTGTCACTGGTCGTGACGAAGCATTTACATATTTTATAAAACATATATAATTTATACAAAAACCGATAATACTTTGGAGACACCAATGACAATTCAATTCACCTCAAGTGAACTATCGCAAAACATTGGCGAGGTGCTGGAGGCCGCACGAAAAAATCCGGTTACCATCACGCACTATAAGCGCCCGCAATTTGTCATCCTGTCTCACGAGAAATATGAGCAAATGCGCACCGCAGGCAATCCACGCAAAGTGGGAACATGGAACGACTTGTCGGATGCCGAGATGAACGAGCTTGAAACAGCGCTCGAAACCCAAATCAAGGAATAGCGGTACCACTCACCCCATGCATATCTCCCCCGACCTCATCCCCATCCTGCTAGTCCTCGCTGCATTCGTTGCGGGCTTCATTGACTCCATCGCCGGCGGCGGCGGGTTGATTACTGTTCCGGCGCTCATTCTCGCGGGCCTGCCGCCGGTCACAGCACTCGGCACAAACAAGCTGCAATCGCTGTTCGGCTCGGCCAGCGCGACAGTCACCTACGCCGCCAAGGGCCATGTGAATCTTAAAGCCCAATATAAAATGGCGCTAATCTCCGCCGGCGGCTCTGCCATCGGCGCTCTGGTCGCCACCCATGTTTCAAGCGATTGGCTACGCACGGTGCTCCCTGTTATCATGATTGCCATCGCTATCTATTTTCTCGTGAAGCCAAACCTTTCCGATGAAGACCGCGTGCAGCGCATGACGCCGCTGCTGTTCAGCGCCACGCTGGTTCCGGCAATCGGCTTTTACGATGGCATATTCGGCCCCGGCACGGGATCATTCTTCATGCTCGGCTTTGTGCTATTGGCAGGCTTTGGTGTATTGAAAGCCACCGCCCACACCAAGCTCCTCAACTTTGCCTCCAACATCGGCGCCTTCGTCGTTTTCGCATTTTACGGCGTTATCGCATGGAAAATCGGCTTGATGATGGGAGTGGCGCAGTTTTTCGGCGCTCGTCTTGGCGCCCATATCGCCATGAAAAATGGCGCAAAACTCATCAAACCATTGCTTGTAACCACCTGTTTGTTGCTAGCCGCAAAGCTGCTCTTCACGTGATGTATCCATCAGATATCGCGATGTGATGCGCCGCCTGTTGATTTTATGTGCAATTTGTCCTTAAACGCCAGCATCACTGGGGTGGAAGAATGTTAAAAAGCTGGATTTCGGCAGTTTCAATCGGTCTTGCGGCACTTAGCCTGACCGGTTGCGAAACGTCGGGCGTCAACGTCGCCAGCCCGGTTTCATCCTATGCTGCGCTTCCAGACGTTAATTTTGTTCCTGTTCCCGCGACCAAACCTACCAATGATTTAGCAATGGCAAGTCTGGCAGCCGATGTAGAATCTGGCACCGACATGCAATCAGCCATGCAGCCAACAACAGTGGCTTTCGCGCCCGATACGGGCAACACGGCAATAAATCCAATTATCGCCACGGCACCGCAAGTTATCGTACTGCCACCCAAGGCAATACCAACGGAGGCAATTGAAATGGCCTCCGCCGGTCCTCTAAACGTGGAGCCTGTCGCCCACAACATGCGTGACCGCGAATGCCTGATGCGCGCTATGTATTTTGAATCAAACCGCTCCAGCCGTGATGGCCAGCTGGCAGTCGGCACGGTCGTGATGCACCGCGTTAAATCGGGCAGCTATCCGCGCTCGGTTTGCGGCGTTGTAGGCCAACAAAGACAGTTTGCACCAGGCGTGATGACACGTCGTATGCAAGGCGACACAACAGATTTGGCCAAGCTCGCGGACGCCATTCTTGGCGGCATGCGTCACCCGATGATATTTGACAGGGTAATGTTCTTCCACACAGCGGGGCTAAAATTCCCCTATGGCAACATGCACTATGTGCTGGTTGCC
>JANPBE010000115.1:0-1169 GCA_031430295.1 Phyllobacterium sp. | reverse complement strand
GGGTCATGGTTTGCGCTATTGCTTTGGCCCTGTCGCTGAATGACGCTTTCCCGAGGGATAGCACTCATATGGTTGCGGGTATTAATTTGGAAATACAATAATGTTCTCATGGTTTGAAGATCAACTTGATGCGTTTCCGGTGGCGGAGCCTACCGAGCCGCCGAAAACGCTACTGGCGTTTTGTATGTTCTACACACGCGGCGCGTGGCCGGCGATTGCTGCGATGGCGGTGCAGACCACGCAGAATGCCAACAACGAATACACACTGTTAGGCTTTCAGGGCAATGTGGTGGAAAGGCAGTCATCGCAATCGCGCGAGACGTTTTTGTCTAATGAAGGCTGGCGTTTGACCTTGATTTCTCTCGTGGTGCTGGTGGCGTTGCCGGGCGTTTCACTGTTGCATTCGCTGTTTATGCACCAGACACTTTTGGGCAATTATCCGATGCGGATTCGCTGGCTGGTGCATCGCTATTTGCTCAATCAATCCATGAGCTTTTATCAGGATGAGTTCGCGGGTCGTGTCGCCACCAAGATGATGCAGACGGCGCTGGCTGTGCGCGAATGCGTGATGAAGGTGCTGGATGTTCTCAACTATGTGATCGTCTATTTCATCGGCGTTCTGGTTTTAATGGCAACGCTCGATTGGCGTTTCACTGTGCCGATGATTATCTGGTTGTTGCTGTATATCTTCTTGCTGCGCTATTTTATTCCCAAGCTTCGCCAAGTGGGGGCAAAGCAGGCCGATGCCCGTTCGACCATGACGGGGCGGATTGTTGATAGTTATACCAACATCGCGACTGTGAAACTGTTCTCGCATTCCAAGCGCGAGGAGGCCTATGCCCGTGAAGGCATGAGCGAATTTCTGGGCACTGTTCATGCCCAGATGCGCTATGTGACGCTGTTTCACTTTGTGCTTTACGTTATCAATTGCTTGCTGTTGTTTTCTATCGGCGCACTTGGTGTGCAGCTTTGGCTTTCCAACGCAATTACGATTGGCGCTGTGGCCGTGCCTGTCTCACTGGTGCTGCGCCTCCATGGCATGAGCCAGTGGATTATGTGGGAAGTGTCGGCGCTGTTTGAAAATATCGGCACGGTGGAGGATGGTATTACCTCCATCTCCGCGCCACGTTTGGTGCAGGATGCGCCGAATGCGCCGGAGCTTATCGTGC
>JANPBE010000114.1:0-2996 GCA_031430295.1 Phyllobacterium sp. | reverse complement strand
GCAATCCGTTCGGCCACAAGCAACAGGAGGGTGACAAACGCACACCGGAAGGTCTCTACACTATTGACTGGAGAAATCCGAAAAGCGGATATTTCTTGTCACTCCATATCTCATATCCCGACCAAGGTGACATTGCGCTGGCGCAGACTGCGGGCTTTGCGCCGGGCGGCAATGTCATGATTCACGGTCAACCAAATGGCTATGATGTCGCGGGCAGCGCTTTGCAGAGTTTTGACTGGACCTATGGCTGCATTGCTGTCACCAACCAAGCCATGCAGCAAATTTGGAACGCGGTTCCAGATGGAACGCCAATCGAGATTTTGCCGTGAGCAGGTATACAAAGTGAACCAAGATAAAGCCCATTATCCGCCCGTTGACCCCGTAAAAGTCGGCATATCTGGCAAGTGTCCCCGCTGTGGCGCGGGTAAGCTGTTCAATGGCTATTTAAACACAGCCAAATCCTGCTCAAATTGCGGGCTGGATTATAGCTTTGCCGACGCAGGCGATGGCCCTGCTGTCTTCGTCATTCTCATCATTGGCTTCATCGTCACCGGATCCGCGCTGGTCACGGAAGTGACTTATAATCCACCACTTTGGCTGCATTTCCTCTTATGGATTCCGCTGACAATTGTCCTCAGCCTCGTGCTGCTGCGCTGGCTCAAAGGCCTCCTTATCGCACTTCAATATCGCAATAAAGCCGCGCCCGGCGAGATAGACCGCTCATGAGCACCCCATCTTCGCCGCTTCGCTTCACCATCATGTCTGTGCTGGCGCTGGCGCTATTTGCAGCGCTCTGCTGGCTTGGTAATTGGCAGATGGAACGGTTGACATGGAAAGAAAATCTCATCGCCACCATCGAAAGCCGCATCCACCAGCCGCCGCACGATCTTGAAACCTACATCAAAACTGAACCCGGCACAGACTATTGGCCGGTGAGGGTAACAGGCATTTTCCGGCATCAGTCCGAGCGGCATTTCTTCGCCACCAATGATGGCCAGTCCGGTTTCTACGTTTATACGCCGCTGGAAACTACGCCGAATAATTTCGTGTTCATCAATCGCGGCTTCGTACCCTACGATAACAAAGACGCCGCGACCCGCCCCGCAGGCCAAATCCCCGAACCTGTCACCATCACAGGCCTCGCTCGCGCCACGTTGCAAGAAAAACCATCCTCGTCCGTGCCGGATAATGATCCGGTCAAAAACATATTCTACTGGAAAGATATCGTCGCCATGACCGCCAGCGCCGATTTGCCAGCAGGCGCAACGGTGCAACAGGTCTTCGTTGATGCTGACAAAACACCCAACCCCGGCGGTCTACCCATCGGCGGCGTGACGATTGTGGATCTACCCAACAATCATCTTCAATACGCCGTAACCTGGTACGGCTGCGCAGGTGCGCTGCTGGTCATCTGGAGTATGTTGGCCTGGCGGCAGCGGAAAGCTGCCTGAAATACACAAAGCCCCGCTTTCGCGAGGCTTCGGGACGGTCACAATATCTAGGCTGCCCTAAGCTTGTCATCGCTCGGTGGACACCCTGCCTAGTAATCTAGGTCTTAAAGCCCGAAGACCGGGTTACAACCTAAAGATAGCTCACAATGCCGGATTTATCAAGTGGCCCATACCAAACCCGTGCAGCACGCCATCGCGCACCGCCCGCAAATCCTTCGCGGTTGCTTGTGGTAACTCCCACTTTCTGCGTCCCACTTTGAAGCCTTCGAGACGCCATAATGCGATGTTCATCACCATGTCACATTTTGCCCAGCACGGAAAATCATCGTCTTCCAGTGGATGGTAGTTTTTGGAGAGCGGAACAACGAAAGGAAGTTCATGCCGCGCGGGTGTCGTGCTTATTGGAACAACAGTTACAATTTCACTTCGGTAAGGCAGTTTTGGCGATACGATCATTACAGGTCGGGGTTTCACCATCTCAGGCTCTTTGAATCCCGAAAAGTCACAAATGAGAATTTGGCCAGCGCGTGGATAAAATTGGATTGGCAAATTTCACACCGCAAACAACTAGATTGAATTTATCCAATGTTATCTCGCAGAAATTGAAATGTAAATCATGTGGTTGTGGATGTCTATCCGTCAGCCACCCTTGACTCCCACCCCCCAAAAAGCCAAATCCATCTCATGAGCATAGCCAAACCTGATTTGACAATTCGCCTCTGCGGCCCGCGCGGTTTTTGCGCGGGCGTCGATAGGGCTATCCAAATTGTCGTTCTGGCGCTGAAGAAATATGGTGCGCCGGTCTATGTTCGTCATGAAATCGTGCATAACCGCTATGTGGTCGAAGGGCTGCAAGCGCGCGGCGCTATCTTCATCGAGGAGCTGAACGAAATTCCAGCGGACCATATCGACGCGCCGGTTATTTTCTCCGCCCACGGTGTGCCAAAGTCTGTGCCGGCGGATGCCGTTGCGCGTAATCTGTTTTATATGGACGCCACATGCCCGCTGGTTTCTAAGGTGCACAAACAAGCCATGCTGCACCATAAGCGCGGCCGCCATGTGCTGCTCATCGGCCATGAGGGCCACCCCGAAGTCATAGGCACGATGGGCCAATTGCCGGATGGCAGCGTCAGCCTCATCGAGACGGTCGAAAGCGCCAAAGCCTACCAGCCGCTAGATGCGGGCAATCTCGGCTTCGTCACGCAAACCACGCTTTCGGTCGATGATACCGCCGATATTATCGCGGTGCTTAATGAGCGTTTCCCGCTGCTCTCCGCGCCGTCCGCTGAGTCGATTTGCTATGCCACCACCAACCGTCAGGATGCCGTGAAGTTTGCCGCTCCCGGCACAGATATGTTCCTCGTCGTCGGTGCGCCAAACTCGTCTAACTCCAAGCGCTTGGTCGAAGTCGCCGAGCGGGCAGGGGCCAAGGCCGCGCTGCTGGTGCAACGGGCATCGGAAATCCCGTGGCACGATATGGGCACGCCGCGCATTTTGGGCCTGTCAGCGGGTGCCTCCGCGCCGGAAATCATCGTCGATGAAATC
>JANPBE010000113.1:0-4202 GCA_031430295.1 Phyllobacterium sp. | reverse complement strand
GCCAAAGGGGCGGAATTTTCATTGAAATGGCATTAAACTATAGGCAAATTTCTTATGCTATACCCGTGTTCGCTCTGATGATGGGTCATACATTGGTTTTAACGATGCCTCCGCCCTAATCCGTGTTCCCGCCACTTCAATTTCATAATGTGACGCCAACACCTGATCCGGCTTTTCGCCCTCACATGGCACATAGCCAAGCCCGATTGCCCCACCCAGCGCATGACCATAATTGCCCGAAGTCAAGAACGAAACAATCTTGCCATCCCGCACAATCGGCTCATTGTGAAAAAGCAGCGGTTCCTTTTCTACTAGCTTGAATTGCAACAAACGGCGGCTAAGCCCGCTGGCTTTCTTAGCTAAAACGGCATTTTTCCCAATGAAATTGTCCTTTTCAGTTTTCACTGCAAAACCAAGGCCAGATTCCAGCACATGATCTTCATCCGAAATATCATGGCCAAAATGCCGGTAAGCTTTTTCAATCCGGCAGCTATCAAGTGTGTGTAATCCGCAAAGTTTCAGGCCAAGCTCTTTGCCAGATTCTCTAATAGTTTCAAACACATGCGCCGCCATATCTACAGGAACGTAGAGCTCCCAGCCCAGCTCGCCCACATAAGTTACGCGATGCGCGCGGCATATCGCCATGCCAATTTCAATCTCCCGCATCGTCCCGAACGGGTGCGCTGCGTTGGAGAAATCATTGGGCGAAACCTTGTTCAAAAGCGCCCGCGAATTTGGCCCCATGACGCAAATAACCGCCTCGCTATTGGAAACATCGCGGATGAATAGATGAGCAAAATCAACAGCATGACGGCGCAGCCAGAACAGATCGCGCTGCACAGTTGCTGCCGGAACCACCAGCATAAACGACGTTTCAGAAAGCCGCGTAACCGTTAAATCACTCTCCACCCCACCCCGCTCGTTCAGCATTTGGGTATAGACAATCCGGCCGGTCTCAACATCTATCTCATTGCCACAAAGGTGATTGAGGAACCGGCAAGCATCCTTGCCATCAACCGCGATCTTGCCAAAAGAAGACATATCAAACAGGCCAATATTGGTGCGAACCGCCATATGTTCGCGCGCATTATTATCAAACCAGTTCTGCCGTTTCCATGAATATTTGTATGTCGCTTCTTGGCCAGTATCAGCAAACCAATTCGCCCGTTCAATACCCGCAACCTCGCCAAAAACCGCGCCTTCTGCCTTCAAATGTTCGTGCAGAGGCGAGCGTCTCACCCCGCGCGATGTCGCCATTTGGCGATACGGCCAGTGGTCGGCATAGAGCAGGCCGAGCGTTTCGGTAACACGCTCCTTCAAATAGCGGCGGTTCTTTTGGAAGGGTTGCATCCGGCGGATGTCCACTTCCCACAGGTCAAAAGGCGGCTCGCCATCATTAATCCACTGCGCCAGCGCCATGCCCGCCCCGCCACTTGAGACAATGCCGATAGAATTGTAGCCGGCGGCAACATAACAACCGCCCAATTCCGGTGCTTCGCCGAGATAATAGCGGTCATCCGGTGTAAAGCTTTCTGGACCATTGAAAAAAGTGTGAATTCCTGCTGATCCAAGCATGGGCATCCGGTTCACGCCCATTTCCAGAATTGGCTCAAAATGCGCAAAATCTTCCGGTAATTGGTCAAAGCAAAAGTCTTCGCGAATGCCATCCATGCCCCACGGCTTGGCAATAGGCTCAAAAGCCCCGAGCATCATCTTGCCGGCATCTTCCTTGTAATAAGCGCACTCATCCGGCACACGTAGCACTGGCAGGCGGCCAAGCCCTTGAATTGGTTCAGTAACCAGATAAAAATGCTCGCAAGCATGCAGCGGCACTGACACCCCAGACATGGCGCCAAAATCCCGCGCCCACATGCCAGCGCAGTTCACCACAACATCAGCATCAATCCGGCCCGTTTCCTCGCCTTGTTGCCATGAAACACCAGTTACCCGCCCGTCTTTTTGATGAACACCAGTGACCTTAGTGTGTTCAAAAATCTGCGCCCCACGCATCCGCGCGCCCTTAGCCAGCGCCAGTGCGATATTGCCGGGGTCGCACTGCCCGTCGAGTGGCAAATGCACCGCGCCAACAACATCCGCAATATTAAGATGCGGGTACATTTCCTTCACTTCTTGCGGCGAAATCTCGCGCACATCAACGTTAAATGCGCGGGCCAATGAGGCTTGCCGGTATATCTCTTCCTTGCGGTCTTCGGTCAAAGCAACGGTTATAGAACCGCACTGACGCATCCCCGTGGCGATGCCCGTTTCCGCTTCCAGTTTCACGTAAAGATCAGCCGAATATTTCGCCAGCCGCGTCATGTTCTGCGTGCCGCGCATTTGGCCAATAAGCCCTGCTGCGTGCCACGTGGTACCGGAAGTCAGCTGCTGGCGCTCCAAAAGCACAATGTCGGTCCAGCCCAACTTCGCTAGATGATAGGCAACAGAACATCCGGAAATACCGCCGCCAATGATAACAGCACGGGCTTTGGCGGGAATTGTCTTGGTCACGGTCATGCCCGTATCCTCTTGTTTTCCGGATCCCATAGCGGCTGGTTTTCCTGCACTATGGCTTTGAAAAGTTCGCCGTAAATCTCTACCTGAAGCTCAGTGCCCGGGGTGTTCAGTTCGGTTTTTAGCATACCAAGCGCGATGGATTTGTTTACGCGGTAGCCCCAGTTTCCAGACGTGGTTTCACCCACAATCTTGCCGTCATGCCATAGGGTTGACATGTAAGGCGCATCACAGTCGCCAGCATCAATTATCAGTGTTGTGAATGACTTAGCGGACCCGCGTTGCTTTTCTGCAGCCATTGCGGCCTTGCCGACGAACTCATCTTTTGACCAATCAATGAAGCGATCCAACGCGCCTTGTATGAGCGAATAGTCTGAACTCAGATCGCCTTTCCAAGCCCGATAACCCTTTTCGATACGCAAACTATCCAACGCTTCCATGCCAAAAGGCGTAAGGCCATGAGCTTGTCCCGCCGCCCAAACGGCACCAAATACCTGAGGCGTATCCTCAATTTTTGTATGAATTTCCCACCCCAATTCGCCAGCAAAAGAAACCCGTACTAACTGGCAATAGCGCCCCGCGATCTGTGCTGATTGGTGTGTCAACCACCCCTTGGAAAGGTCAGCATCCGTAACAGCGGATAGGATTTCGCGCGATTTTGGGCCCGTTAAGATCTGACAAGAAAATTGCTCAGTCACATCATCCAGTGTGAAGTTGGCATCTTGCGGCATGAACGTCTTGAGCCATTCAAAATCATGCCACTGTCCCGTCGCCGCCGTGATAAGGAAGAAAAAGTCTTCATCCAGCGCCATCACCGACATTTCTGTCATAATCCGCCCACGCGTGTCGCTGAAATAGGCAAGACCGATGCGGCCTGTCTTCGGCAATTTGCTGGCGGTTACGGTGTTCAGCCACGCTCGTGCGCCTTCGCCTTTCAAGCGATAGCGAGAGAAGCCCGGCAAGTCGAGAATGCCGCAGGCATCGCGCACCGCCTCACACTCCGCTTTTATACGCGCCGTCCAAGGGCCAGCACGATCCCATGTTTGGGTAGATTCCTCGGAAGTATTGTCGCCATCCTTGGCATACCAGTTTGCGCGTTCCCAGCCATTATAGGGTTTAAACTGCGCTCCCAACGCCCCTATTCGGTCATGAATCGCCGACTTCTTTTTATCCCGTCCCGCAGGCCAAGCATGTTTGGGAAAGTGCATGGCATACTCATGGCCATAGGTCTCAATACCCTTGGCATTTGTGTAAGCTTGGTCAGCAAAGCCTGTATAGCGGCGCGGATCACATGACCACATATCCCATTCGGTCGCGCCTTCCGTTATCCATTCCGCCAGCACCTTGCCCGCTCCGCCTGCCTGCGCAATACCAAACGTAAACACACACGCCTCAAAAGCATTGGGAACGCCCGGCATGGGCCCAATTAGCGGCAATCCATCCGGTGCATAGGGGATAGGGCCATTGATAACTTTGGATATTCCGGCAGTGCCTAGCAGCGGCACACGGGCCATTGCATCTTCAATATACCATTCCAAACGATCCAAATCGTCAGGGAAAAGCTGAAAACTGAAGTCCTCTGGCATCGCATCTTGAGGGCTCATCCAGTGTGCCTTGCCATTGCGCTCATAGGGACCGAGATTAAACCCGGTCTTTTCCTGCCGCAGATAATAAGAGCTGTCGACATCACG
>JANPBE010000112.1:0-1008 GCA_031430295.1 Phyllobacterium sp. | reverse complement strand
CGATGGTTGAGGCCATGTCTGTTCATGGCACCTTTGAGACATGCCCGCCTATCCTGAGAATGTCCGCTGACCGGGGTAGACCGGAGTGCTCCTTCGGCCTCGACCAGCTTTTGCAAAATGGCTTTCTTGCCGTTGGCCGTGAATTCAATCGCCTTATCCGGCCCTTCGATGCGCTGCTGAATCCAGCTTTTTTCTTCCGGGTTCGACATGTGCATAAATTCGACGCCGAGCGTGGAGCAATAAGTGCGCTCCAAAATCTCGACCATCTGGCGCACGGTGGCATATTCAAGACCAAGCACATTATCAATAAATATGCGGCGATCCATATCGGCTTCCATAAAGCCATAGTTGGACGGCGATAGCTCGTTATAATCATCAATCGGCGTGGCGATGCCCAGCGGATCGAGTTTGGCGTGCAAATGCCCGCGCATACGGTAGGCACGGATCATCATGATTGCGCGCACTGAATCTTGCGCCGCGCGGGTGAGATCGGCTTGGCTTGGCGCAGGCGTGCCAGTTGCGGCAGCTTTTGCCTTCAACTTATCAACGACGATAGCCTCAATTGGCCAGTTGCCATCCAGCGCGGAAACCAACTCGCCTGTGGCTCCAAGCGGCCAGTTGGCTTTTTCCCATGAAGCGCCCTTGGCATTGCTTTTCACGTCAATCGGATCATCGGCCAGCCCGCCAAAAAACGCCTGCCACTCGGCTGTGACGGAGGATGGATTATCCTGCCAGCGCGCATGAAGCTGCTCAATATAGTCAGCATTGCCGCCATAGAGGAATGAGGTTTGTTCGAAGTTTTGATCGTTTGACATGGGTAATATTCCGCTGTGTCTTTTTAAGTTCGTTCATAAAATGGTGAGGCGGGCATCTTGCGACGCCCGCTTATTATTTAGCCTCTCAGCAGTTCGACCAGTGTCTTGCCCAGCCGCGCGGGGCTTGGTGACACGCGGATGCCCGCTGCCTCCATGGCTGCAATCTTGTCTTCCGCGCCGCCCTTGCCGCCGG
>JANPBE010000111.1:0-1133 GCA_031430295.1 Phyllobacterium sp. | reverse complement strand
CGCTTGGGCTGGTCAGCGGCGGGCGGCTCTCGACCTTGCCGATTTTTCTATACCGCCGTGCGCTTCTCATTCTTCGCCCCGCTGAGTCTGCCGTGCGGCGTTTGATTATGATTGTGGCCCATGAGATGGCTTTGCGCGGGTTCAAACTGCGTCCTGCGCGACGCGACGGGCTGGCGGAATTTCTTGTGTTTTCGCGGCCAAATCCGCGCGGCGAGCCAGCGCTGCCGTCGTTTAATCTGATTGATCCGCTCAAAATCTTCGGGCGTGAAGCGCCGGATATCGACGGGTTTTATGCGGGCGAGGATTCAGACACACCGGACAAAACGCCTGTACCCGCCGCCTCGCTGGGCTTGCGCATTCTGGCGCTGAAACATGCCTTGGAGAATTTGCCGCGCCACGCAAAGCGACTCGCCCGCTGGTACGAGCAGCGCGATTTGGCATACTCGCAAAATCTACCGCACCGCTATTCGCCCATGCGCCCCGGCCCCGCGCCAGCTTCGCGTCGGCGTAAGGATCACGAAATCGACGAGGTTTTACTCGAATGCCATTTGCTGGCGATTTACGCTGGCGAGCGGCAGGATAGTTCGTGAGAACTTATCAAAATTTGCGAGTTTGTTGCGCTGGTTCCGGTTGGAACCGGTGGGCTTTTGCGCGCGTGCAGAAAATTCGGAGACAGTTTACTAATTGCGGGCCGCCGAAAATCCCAAACAGCCGCGAGGGATTGGCCGTTAAAAGTAAACTGTCCCCGAAATTATCTCAAAGTCACCTATTTTCACCATCATTTCATTTTTTTGTTGCACTGCACCATAAATCAATGCCACAAAATACATGCTGCAAAAATGGGCAAACCTTGTGCGGCGGGAGGACTACGTGACCAAGTGGGTCTATCAATTTGGCGGCGGCGCGGCTGAGGGCGGCGCGGCGGATTTGGCGTTGCTGGGCGGCAAGGGCGCGAACCTTGCCGAGATGGCACGCCTTGGCTTGCCTGTGCCTCCCGGTTTTACCATTTGCACCGATGCCTGCCATTCATTTTTGGCGTCAGACAAGAACTTGCCCGATGGCCTAGAAGTCGAGGTCAAGGCAGCAATCGTAAGTCTCGCCTCAAGCACGGATCGCCAAAAACGCGACCCGTG
>JANPBE010000110.1:0-8584 GCA_031430295.1 Phyllobacterium sp. | reverse complement strand
GAGTGCTATTCATCAAATCCTGATTCGTATTGGCGTTTGCAATTTCAGACTTGATATCTTCTTCTGATACATTTCGGCACAGTTCCATGTCGTTATGAAGCATTTTGCCCGGATGCATACGCCAATTCTTGATGATTTTTTCTTCCGCCACCGGCAAAGCACCAGCCTCGGATGCCATAATCACGCGGTCATCATCGGTCACAATATAGCGTGCGGGGCGCAGGCCATTGCGGTCCAGCGTCGCGCCAAATTGGCGACCATCGGTAAAGGCTACAGCCGCAGGGCCATCCCATGGCTCCATCAAGGCGGCATGATATTCGTAAAACGCCTTGCGCTCGGCGGACATTTGCTTGTTACCAGCCCATGCTTCGGGGATGAGCATCATCATGGAATGCGCCAGCGAATAGCCACCTTGATGCAGGAATTCCAAAGCATTATCAAAGCAAGCGGTATCTGACTGGCCCTCGTAAGAAATCGGCCAGAGCTTGGAAATATCATTGCCAAACAGCTCGCTATCGACTGATGCTTGACGCGCGGCCATCCAGTTTACGTTGCCGCGCAGCGTGTTGATTTCGCCGTTGTGCGCCACCATCCGGTAAGGATGCGCCAACTTCCATGATGGGAATGTGTTGGTCGAAAAGCGCTGATGGACCAGAACAAGCGCCGATTCAAAGCGCGGGTCAGCCAAGTCCCGATAGTAAGCCCCCACCTGGTAGGCGAGGAACATGCCCTTATAGACAATCGTTCGCGAAGACATGGAAACGATATAAAACCCGTTGTCGAGGCCTTCGGTTTCCTTATAAATCCGGCTGGAAATGACCTTACGCAGAATGAACATGCGCCGCTCAAAGTCGTCCTGATTGGCAATGCCTGCGCCCCGCCCGATGAACACCAAGCGATGATGCGGCTCTGTTGCAGCAATTTCAGGGTCCTTGGATAGCGACGCGTTATCAACAGGAACATCGCGAAAGCCGAGAAGCACTTGGCCTTCTGACGCCACAGCTTCGCGTGTCGCAGTTTCGCAATGCGCGCGCAGGTCTGCATCTTGTGGCATAAACATATAGCCAACGGCATAGTCACCAGCCGCTGGCAATTCGACGCCAAGCGCCGCCATTTCCTCACGGTAAAAACGATCCGGAATTTGAACCAAAAGGCCAGCGCCATCGCCCATCAAAGGATCAGCACCAACCGCGCCGCGATGAGTGAGGTTTTCGAGCATAAACAGCCCGTCTTTCACGATCTGATGCGACTTCACGCCCTTCATATTGGCAACAAAGCCAACACCGCAGGCATCATGCTCATTGCGCGGGTCATAAAGACCTTGAGCTTTAGGAAGGCCATTAAACTCAGTCAATTTGACTGCACTAGTCTGCATGGCCGGGCTTTTGGCTACAGATGGCGTCACAACTGACATGGCTCTATCCTTCCAGAATGTGGCTTTGCACGATCGCAAGGCCAAGGTTTTGGGCTAACGAGAAATGCGCCCTAAATCAAATCAATGCTCGTTACGGGTTCCAGCAATATTGCTGTTCTTTCAATGCAAAGGCCGGAACAGAACGCGTCATGCACCAGCCAATTCAAACCTGTAAGATATGACAGTAATACTGTCCTATTTTCCGTATGACAGGTTTTGGGTTATCACACAATAGATTGACAGGAAAAAATGGTTTTTCACCAAAATCAAGTGAAAAGCATCGCAAAACGGTGGATTTCACTAGTCAACTGAATTTTGCTTAGCTGAATCACAATTTGAAGCCTCCTTGGGCTTGCTTTTGACTAGTGTTAAAGGCGAAAATCGCCGAAACGGAGCCTCAAATATGATATTTGCCTCAGATAACTGGGCTGCAATCCACCCCAAAATAGCGGACAATGTGTCGCGCCATTCCATCGGCTATGCGCCAGCCTATGGAAACAGTGACTTGGACAAGTCTGTTGAGGCAACATTTGCGGAAATATTCGAGTGTGAAGTATCGGTTTATTTCGTGGCGACAGGCACTGCGGCGAATTCGCTGTCCATTGCGGCGACAAATAAGCCCGGCGGCATCACATTTTGCCACAGCGCTGCCCATGTGGCTGAGGATGAGTGCGGAGCTGTGGAATACTTGACGGGCGGATCTCGATTGCATTTGATCCCCGGGAAATACGGCAAGATGGAATTGCCCGCATTGGAAAAAGCCATTGCCAAAAATCCGGCGGCCTTTGTGCATGGCGGGCAACCGATGGCACTTACCATTACACAGGCGACAGAAGCCGGAACCATCCACTCGCTGGACGAAATCGCCGCCATAAGTGCCATTGCCAAGAAAAACGAGCTGCCGCTGCACATGGATGGCGTGCGCTTTGCCAATGCGTTGGTGACACTAGGGGTAACGCCAGCAGAAATGACATGGAAGCGCGGCGTGGATATTCTTTCATTTGGCGCTACCAAAAACGGCTGTTGGTGCGCCGAAGCCATTGTTATCTTTAACAAAAATCTTGATACGCAAATGCCGTTCTTACGCAAACGCGGTGCGCAATTATTCTCAAAATCACGCTTTATCTCAGCGCAGTTTGAAGCCTATTTCAAAGATGACCTATGGTTGGATACCGCGCGTCATTCAAACGCGATGGCAACAAATCTGGCGGGGATAATTGAGAAGTCGGCGAGCGCAAGACTCGCTTGGCAACCGCAGGCCAATGAAGTGTTCGCTATCTTGAAGACAAAAACCTGCGAGACATTGCGCGAACTAGGCGCGGTTTTCTACGATTGGCACGCCCCAACTGATGGCAGTGCAACGGTAAATATAGACGAAACTATGGTGAGATTTGTGACCAGTTTCGCCACGACAACAGATGAAATCATCACATTTTCCAAGGTGCTAGACTAAAAAAACAGGCGACGCCTCACAGCGCCGCCTGCCATTAACACACTGATATAATGAGATTATTTCGCGGCTACCTTCGCTTCAATTTGCTTAGGAGCCTTGGCATTTAGCGCCGCAATTTCAATCTTGCGGGGCTTTAGTTCTTCCGGCACTTCGCGCTTCAAATCGATGTGCAGCAGGCCGTTTTTCAAATGCGCACCGCGCACCTCTACGTGATCGGCTAGCTGGAAGCGACGCTCGAAGGCACGGCTGGCAATGCCACGGTGAAGCATTTCAACAGCTTGAGTTGGTTCGGTTTCAACACGAACGCTCTTCACCAAAAGCACATTGCGGTTGGATTCGATTTCGATCTCATCTTCACCAAAACCGGCAACGGCCATGGTGATGCGATAGGCATTTTCGCCTGTCTTTTCAATGTTGTAGGGAGGATAGGTCTGCGCATTATCGGGCTGGGAGAGTGAATCAAGCATTGTAAACATGCGGTCAAACCCAACGGTGGAACGATAGAGCGGGGAAAAATCAACGTGTCTCATAATGGTTCTCCTTAAGAGCAACAATCTTATCCGCATGGGGCCCCCGTTTTGGCGGGCCGGAAACTGCGGCGCGGCCCCTTCGTGGCGACCGCAGAGGAGAAGTAAGAACCATATTTGGCTTTTCAAGAGGCGCTCGAAAAGTGATCGAGAAGCGATCGGAAACCATACGCCGCGCGCACGAAGACCGTACGGAAACGGTGCGAGGAGCAAGGCGGCCCTAAAGCTGAAGTCTAAATTTGATCACGCCTGGCAAATATTTTTTGGGGGAGAGTTTGGTAGGTAACATGACGGCAGCGATTGCCAATTTGCTGAACCCATCCAATACTAACTTCGACATTGTCGTTGCAGAGGAGCTTGAAATGGAAAGCAAGGCCCAAATTGCGCATTTTAATGTGGCGCGTCTTCGCCACCCGCCTCACGATCCGCGTGTCGCGGGGTTTATCGATAATGTTGGCAAGATCAATGCAGTTGCCGAACGTAGTCCCGGGTTTGTTTGGCGGTGGGCAGATGAAACTGCGGCGGTTGGCGATGGCGTAGCCTATCAAGCGGTGGATCAAGACGTACGCCTTGCGATATCTTTGTCAGTTTGGAACTCAGCCGAAGACCTATGGCATTTCGTCAATAAGACCGCGCATGGAAGTTTTCTGCGGCGGCGTTCTGAATGGTTTGAACAATGGCCTGGCCCCAATTATGTCCTCTGGCCCCATGCTGGCAATGTGCCGCCGCGTGTTGAGGAGGGCTGGTCGCGCCTCAAGCTGTTGGCAGACCAAGGCGCAAGCACTGCCGCCTATGATTTCAAATTCGCGATCGCTTTAGCCGAAGGCCAAATACAATAGCAGCTTCATAGTGAAGCCTATCCCCAAGTCCAGTTGTAACAAGCGCCGAATGACAAAGGGAGCGCGCCACAGTGGGGCGTCGCGAATATGAATGGAAAATGAACAGACCCTTCGGGCTTGGTTCAGGTGGCATGGCATAAAACCAAATCCAAGAAAAGCCGACCAACCTCCCCGGCCCTTTGGAGACCATGATGTTCACCTCTGCTTTGCGTCGTTCAGCTTTTGCCATTTTCGCCGTCGCGGCGATGGGCGCAGCCGTGCCAGCATTTGCAGGTGGCAATAATGATCCTCAAGTTATTTTCGCAGATGACTATGGCCAGAATGGTGTCGCCATCCCCCAGCGCCGCCATCGCCCAGAAGTTCAGCCGCAGGATTTGCGCGAAGATTACGGCCTCCTCTCACCACGCGATATCGTTCGCCAGTTGCGCCGCCAAGGTTATGGCAAAGTGCAAGAAATTTCGCTGCGTGGCTCTGAGTACCGTGTCGTCGCGATACGTAACAACGGCGCGTTGGTGCGTTTGATGGTGGACGGTGAGACAGGCGAAATTCTTTCCGAGCGCCGCGTTGGCTGGGTGCGCAATAGCCAGGTTCGCGAGCCGCTCTATCCGGTTGCACCACGCCCGCGTCCACGCTCGGGCTTTAGTATCCAATTTGGTTTTGGCGATATTCGCTAAACCTAAATCGGCCGGCAGGTAACGTCCCTTCCTTGCAGGCTGCTCTAACCGGGAGTTCAAATGTCGATGAGACTTTGGCTCCCGGTTTTTTATTCCCCACTAGACAATCAGCTTTGACGTTTGCGTCACTCATTGTTAGAGGTGCAGATAACACTCCCAAACGATTGCCTCCCATGCCAGACACGCCGCAAGCCACCGTTTACGCCACGCCGGGAAACCCAATTCCGGAAGGTATTTCAGCTGCCTTTCTGAAATTGAAAGACGGCAAGAAAATTCGCTATGCGCTGTTTCCCGCCTCCAGCCGCCCGCTGAAAGGCACTGTAGTCATCCTGCCGGGGCGCAATGAGTGCATCGAAAAATATTTCGAGACAATGCTGGATTTGGCCAAGCGCGGCTTTGGCATCGCGACATTTGATTGGATCGGCCAAGGCGGTTCAGACAGGCTTATTAAAGACCCGCAAAAGGGCTACATCACTAGTTTCGAGCGCTATGTGGATGAGTTTGAACAGTTTTTTGACAATGTTGTTTTGCCCGATTGCCGTGGTCCATTTTATATTTTGGCCCATTCGACAGGCTCACTCGTGGCGCTGCTCGCCAGTCCCAAACTCATCAACCGCGTGCGCCGCATGGTGCTATGCGCACCGCTTCTAGCGCTCACCCATCAGCCGCTCGGCCACAATCAAATCCGCCGTGTCAGCGGGTTGCTGTCATGGATTGGACTAGGTAAATTATACATGTCTGGCGGACCACGCCCGCGTGAAACACTACCCTTTATTGGCAATAAGCTGACCAATGATCTGGACCGCTATCGCCGTAATTCTGTGATTTATGAAGACCACCGCGAGCTGGCGCTGGGCGGCCCCACCATGCGCTGGGTAAACGCCGCCTGCAAAGCCATGGACCGCGTGATGGAGCCGGCGTTTAAGGCAAAAATCCAAATCCCAACGCTGATAATCGCCGCCGGCAACGATGAAATCGTCTCCAACGCCGCTATAGAACGCTTCGTGCGCGGCCTACGCTCCGGAGCGCTCATCACAGTCGATGGCGCAAAGCACGAAATGCTGCAAGAACAAGACATCTACCGCGAGCAAGTGCTGGCAGCGTTTGACGCGTTTGTACCGGGGCAGGATGCTAGCTTAGGGTAGTACCCGTGTTTTGCTTCGCTAATTCTTGTCAATTTTTTACTGACCAAATACCCGCTCTTGACACTGTTTGATCATTTGGGGCATAATTTGACGCTGCCATGATTCTGTACAGACTCATGGCAGTTTGCATTTAAGGCGCAAAATAATGCGCAAATCTCCCGACAATCAAAGAATATTTCATAATGGCTCCGGCATTTTCACGGGGCTTTTTGCATTTTTCTAGGCAATCCATGCTTAGGAGAGAGGTAGCTCCATGGGCAAAAATTATTGTCGAATTTGTGCTGTAATCCAAGCGTTGATCGCTAGAGAGAAGAGTGCAGACAAAGATGTTAAACGATTCAACGAAAGGGTAAAATACGCCGCAAGTGCCCTAAACTCGACATCAATTGTGATGTTGGGTTCGTCTGTGATTCTTCCAAGTATCAAGGGAGACTCAATTGGGGTATGGTCTTTCATCTGGTTTTCTATAGGATTAGCACTGCATATTATAGGGCATCTCGTATTAAGCCTTCTCAAGAGTGAAACAGGCAACAAAGGGAAAGACAATGGATAATATCTTGCTCATGTTTCCAATAGGTATGCTGGTCTTCGCTGCCGCAATGTATCTCGGACTAAGAACGGCTTCAAAAAAGAAGCCAGATTCCGCTAAACACAAGCACGCTTAGATTTATAACCCGCTTTTGTGGTTAAATATCTGTTCAAGCCGCCACATCAATAGGCCGCGCTCTGTCAATCCTTGCGCGACGCTCCGGGGCATTTAGCGCGTCCCATAAATCATTGCGGCGCTGTACGTTCAGCCAAAAATCGGCGCTGTTGCCAAAAACCTTTGCCAGCATCAGCGCCGTATCCACAGTCACAATGCGGCGGTTTGTGCATAGTTCATTGATATGCTTGCGCGGCACGCCCATGGCACCGGCCAGCCGCCCTTGGGTTAAACCAAAGGGACTAAGAAACTCTTCGCTCAAAATTTCGCCAACCGTTGCAGGCTTGCGCTTGGTCATAATCATCGCGCTTTCACCTTTGCAATAATCCTCACCCTAGCTCCTCCACCCGTGCCTCGACCTCCGCCAATGTGGTTTGAATAAACAACACATCGGGCCAAGTTTGATCAACTGTCACCAAATGATCCCGCGCCTGAAAGAGCCAGTCATATTCAGATGATGTGTCGTGCTTGGCGCGTTCGAGTTGGGCCATGTGCCAGAGCGAAACGCCATAAAGATAAGCGCTATCACAATCTTCAGGCTCGTCCTGAAACAGACCGCGACGATAGCTCAAAGCTTCGGAAAGCATTCGCGTTGCAGGATCAATATTGCCAAGTTCGACGAGGGCCAAGCCCAACAAATCCTCGGCGGTGGCCAAATCGCGCAGGGCATCGCGGTCATTGTGATCTTCGCGCACAATCGCCAAGCGCAACATAAAAAGCGGCCACAGCGCATCCTGCGCCTTTGCGGCATCGCCGCTGTTGAAGGTTTCAACGCCGATGGCGTCAAACGCTTGCGCCAAATCGCGCATAGACGTCTCGTCCTGCGGCAGGTTCTCCTGCCAAAATGACATGTTGCGCCGCTGCGTATCAGACACGCGGAATTTTGTGAGAAGCGCGAGCGCTTGGGATTTTGCAGTATCAGTCATGGCGATTTCCAATCACCCCGCCATCGCGGCCATCGCGGCGCGGTGCAACTCGGGCGTCGCTGCTGCAATAATATTGCCGCCAGCTTCCGGTCGTGACCCATCCCAGTTGGTGACAATGCCGCCCGCCGCTTCAATAATCGGCACCAGCGCCACAATATCATAAGGTTGCAGCGCCGTTTCGATAACGAGATCGACAAAGCCCGCCGCCAGCATGCAATAGGCATAGCAATCGCAGCCATAGCGAAAGAGTTTTACCTGTTGTTCAAGCGCATCATAGCGCACACGGTTTTCGCCACGAAACAGATGCGGCGTGGTGGTGAAGAGCGTGGCTTCGGAAATGTCTGTAACGCTGCTCACTTGGTTGCGCGTCTCGCTTTCACCGTGACGGCGGAAGCTTTCGCCGCCAAGTGCATAAAACAATTCGCCCGTAAAAGGTTGCGCCATAAAGCCGGAGGTAGCGATGCCATTATCCATCAGGCCCACCAGCGTGCCCCACACCGGAATGCCGGTGATATAGGCGCGCGTGCCGTCAATCGGGTCTATCACCCAGACAAAGCGCCTGTCCGTGCCCATCGCGCCGAACTCTTCGCCCAATATACCGTGGTCAGGAAATTTGGCTTCGATGAGCGCGCGCAGAGCCTTTTCGCAGGCACGGTCGCCTTCGGTCACGGGATCATAGGCTTTGATGCCACCCACCATGCCCTTGTCATCAATGCTGCCATTCATGCGAAAGCGCGGCATGGTCTCAGCGGAAGCAGCGGCGGCGAGTTCTAGAAAGAAATCGTGGGTGACGGACATTCTAAAGTTCCAAACGTAATTATTCCGCAGCGAGCGGATAGCGATAGGCTAATCGTCCAGCTTGGCGGGCAAAGGCAAGCGAAAACTGTTCCAGCGCCACTTGCA
>JANPBE010000109.1:0-2102 GCA_031430295.1 Phyllobacterium sp. | reverse complement strand
CATCCCGTGGGATGGCGGCACAACGAATCGACCCGGCCCCCGCCATGCGCCGCGCCAAATGCGGGACATGTCCGCCATGGTGCGCCGTATGCACCAGACCTCACATGTCGTGCCGTATGATCTGGCCAATATCGCCGACCTCGGCGATTGCCCCGTCAATCCGGCAGATGTGAACGACGCACTGGAGCGCATTGGCAACTTCTTGAAATCCGTGGTCGCAAAGGGCATTCGCCCGCTGTCCGCAGGAGGCGATCACCTATGTTCATTGCCCGCACTTCGTGCCGTTGGCGAGAAGAAACCTGTCGGCATGATCCATTTTGATGCCCATACAGACCTTTACGACAGCTACTTCGGCGGCTTCAAATACACGCATGGAACACCATTCCGCAGAGCCATCGAAGAAGGCGTGCTGGACCCGAAACGCACCGTGCAAATCGGACTGCGCGGCTCGATGTATGACTTGGATGACTTTGACTACGGCACGAAAATGGGCGTACGCCAAATCCGCATTGAAGAAGCCATAGAGATGGGCCCGAAAGCCGTAATGGCGGAAGCCCGCGCTATCGTCGGTGATGCTGAAACCTATGTCAGCTTCGACATTGACATGCTGGACCCTGTCTATGCACCCGGCACAGGCACACCTGAAATCGGTGGCTTCACGACCAGAGAAGCACAAGCGATGTTGCGCGAACTGCGCGGTTTAAACATCGTCGGCGCAGACGTGGTGGAAGTCTCCCCGCCGTTTGACCCTTCCGGCATGACGGCCTATGCAGGCGTTGTGATGATGTTTGAGATCATGTGCTCGATGGCCGAGGACGTGGCGCGGCGGCGGTGATGGCTTGAATTCATTGCAACGTAATGTTATATAAAAATATAACTTTTAGGAGCCGTGCAATGTCGACAGTCAAACTTCGCAAAGTCGGCGGTTCGACCATGCTGACAATTCCACCTGCTATTTTGGAAGCGCTGCCTTTTTCATCAAACAGCACATTGAAACTGACAGTGCGCGATGGCGAACTCACCGTAAGCGACGTGCGGCCACGCTACAAGCTCGATGATTTGCTGGATGGATTTGTTCCTGACTTGGAAGCAGATGGTGACTGGCTGGATGCGCCATCCGTTGGCCGCGAACTCTAAGCCATGGAACGCGGCGAGATTTGGCATACCGACCTTGATCCCGTTGCCGGACGCGAACAGCGCGGCAAGCGGTTTGTGTTCATAGTCTCGCCCAAAAAATTCAATCAAGTGACCCAAGTGCCAATCGTCGTGCCAATCACCACTGGCGGCGACTTCGCACGCAGCAATGGCTTTTCGGTTTCGCTTTCAGGAGCAGGAACAACAACAGTCGGCGTCATCCGTTGTGACCAGCCAAGGGCAATCGATATCAAATCCCGCAATGGCAAAAAAATTGAATTAGCGCCAGACTTTATCACTCAAGAAGTCTTGGCACGGTTAGAATCGATATTTGAATAACTTCAAGCCGCCCTCGCTAAGCCTTGCTGCGCCGCAAATTCTCTAAGCGCCGCAAATACTTTTTCATCGGCAATTATGCGCCTGTGGCCCAAACCATCGAAAGGAATATGGGCCACATGGTTGCCCGCCGCCGCCATCGCCAGCGCACCTTCGTAAGGCACCTCGCGGTCATCCGGCGCATGCAAAACCAACACCTCACCGTCAAAGCGCTTTATCTGTTCAGACAGCACAAATGATGACAGCGGATTGCCAGCCACAACCTCAATGCGGTTTTCCATGGCGGATTGTGCCGCAGATTGCAGCCCGAAATAGCGACCAACGCCTGTAAACAAGTCCGGCATGGAATTTGGCGAGGCAATCACTGCAACACGTCCGAACGGCACGGGCGGATGACCTTTTATACCTCCCACGGCAGCATTTACTGCCACTGCACCGCCGAAGGAATGCCCAACCACCAGTTCAAACGGTCCTAGCCATTGCGAGGCTTGAGTGACAGCCTCAACGCCAAGTTTGATGTTAAGTTTGCGTCCCATAGATTCGCCATGGCCCGGCAAATCCAGCCCCACCACGTCAAACCCTTCAGCTACAAGATTGGCAATCATCGAAGCCATAAAATCAGTGCGCGAACG
>JANPBE010000108.1:0-3054 GCA_031430295.1 Phyllobacterium sp. | reverse complement strand
CTTGTCCGAAAGCTTGCGGCAGGCGGCAACAAGATCGGGAAAGTAAAGCAAAGCAGGCGAGAAGGCCCCGTCTGCAACGTCAATGTGGTAAATATCAACGTGGCGTTCCACCCGCGCCATATCATCAGCCACCCGCACCAAGTCCGCCGACCATAGTGAATATTCTGCCATAAGCCGGTTGGAGGGCAGGGCATCGAGCCAATTTGCGGCGGGTTTCATATCAAAGTCCTTTCAAAAATGACGCGAGGGCGGCGCGGAAGTCGTCTCGATAGCGGATGGGGTCAATAGCCTTGGGCGTGATTTCAACAAATACCGCATTAGGAATAAGCCGTGCCAATTCCTTCGCAAGTTCAAGTGGATGGACATAATCCTTGTCGTGTCCGATCACCAGTACCGGAATTTTGATGTCACTTAAATCAGCTTTGTTAACACCGGGACCGTCGGCGGAAATTCTGGTCAACAGTTCGGCGGTGGTGGAGAGGGGCTCACGAGCAAAGAAGCCGCGCAGCGAAGCCAAATTGTCCGGTGCTTCCAATGCCAACTGCGCGACCAAGGGCGTTGCTTCAAAGCTGGTGCGTGCCTCCGTAGGAGCGTGGCTTTTCAGCAATTCGCCAACCAGCGCATTGGGAGCCATGTTTGCAGGCGCTTCCTCAGTGAGCCAAGCAGGGCGAGCCAGTACAAGCCCACCAACAAGGTCCGGTCGCGTAATCGCCAGCCGCAAAGCAATCGCTGCGCCCATCGAAATGCCGCCGACAATAGGGCGATCAAGCTGCTGCGCTTCGATCATCGCTGCAATATCATTGGCAAAGGTTGCGATGGAAAACTTTTCAAAAGGGCCTGCTTCCGATTGCCCGTGGCCACGGCATTCAAGTGTCAGACAACGATAGCCAGCGTCATCAGGAAACACCTGAAACGGTTGCGCCGCATCGCCGCATAGTCCGTGCTGGAACACCATAGGCCTGCCATTTCCGCCTTCATGCAGTGCAAGGCCCAACCCGTCACCGGTAAGAAAATCAGCCGCCATCAGCGCACCGCCTGCCGCGCAATCACCTGCGTCAGAAATGTCGCCACGCCGCCTGCCTCATGTGCCGAGAGGCCATGCGTCACCAAACTGCCATCGAATCCATTGAGGTTGAGACATCCGACAAAATGGTCAAAATCAATCACGCCCTTGCCCGCGGTCGCAAAACTGCCATCGGCGTTGCGGTCCTTGGCGTGTGCCATAATGATTTTGTCAGCCAGCAAATCAACGGCACTGGCGATAATGTAGCGACTGGTTTCTGGTGTCGCCATTTCAAAAAGGTTGGCAGGATCAAGTACGATACGAATGCGCTGGCTTCGCAAAGTATCGATCAATGTGCGGGCCTTGGCTGCGCCATCCACAACATTGGCCAGCTCCGGTTCAACGCCTATGAAAATATCATGCCTATCGGCAATCTCAATTAGCGCTTCAAATTCGTCAAGCATCTCGCGCCACGCATCGGGCGATTGATTGTCAGGATGGTGGCTCCATTGGTCCTGCGCATTGCAACTGCCCGAACAGACCGTCAGCAAGCGCGAGCCCATGGATGCTGCACGTTCTGCAATCGCGGCAAAACTACGACGCCCCGCTTCACGCTTGTTTAGGTCCGGATGGATCATGTTGTAAGTCGCTGAAATGGCTGCTATTTCCACACCCGTTGCCGCGCTGGCGGTGCGAACGGCTTCGGCGATTTCGGGAGCAAAGGCCTCAGGCAGAGAGCCAATGCCGGAGCACGCCATGTTATACTGCACAGAGGCATAACCACTCCCCGCCGCTGCGCTCAAAACCTCCAATGGCGTCGAACCGGCAAACGTCTTGGCGAAAATTCCAGGCCTCATCATACCGCGCCCTCAACATCGGCAAGGCGCACTGGCTTGCCGGATGTGACCGATTGCGCAATGGCAACCATGCCGCGCACGGAGGCGATGCCGTCATCAATGTTGGCACCTGTCATGAGTGAGCCTTTCAAGATGACATCCGAAAATGCCTCGAGTTGGCGGCGGTAAAAATGCCCGTCAGCGCCCAATATGCGTGATGTTTCGCCTGTGGATTCGTGGAAAATATCCACTTCGCTGGTCTTAAACAACCATGGATTATAGGTCTTGCCCAGGATCGAGCCATGCTCGCCATAGATTTGAAATCCCTCGTGCCAGTCCATGCGCACGGCAACTGTCAGGTCCAAGTGGCCAAACACGCCATTGGCAAATTTGACATCAACAAACCAGCAATAGGCGCCAAAGCGCTTGGCAAGTTTAGCCTCCACTTCGATAATTTCGCCAGCAAAATAACGCGCTGTATCAAGCAAATGACTGCCGTGCGCCAGCATGAAATAACGCTCTAAATCAGCCTTCGGATTTCCAACAGGTTTCTTTGCCGAAGCGCTTTTCACTATCAGCGGCTGCACAGCATCGGTCACAGCGTAGCGATGTGTTGAGTCGCAATACCACGCTTTTAGCGCCAGCATTTCGCCCATCTCGCTGTCGATAAATGTCTTGGCGCTTTGCAGCCCTGCATCAAAGCGCTTCATGTTGCCAACTTGGAGAATTTTGCCGCTTTCGTTGACAGCAAGCTTGAGCGCTTCGACTTCCTCAACGGAGACCCCAAGCGGCTTCTCGCACAGCACATGCTTGCCAGCCTTCAAAGCCGCGATGGCCGCCTGCACATGGAATGCATCTGAAGTCGCGATAATAACCGCGTCGAGTTCAGCGTCGGCCAACATTTCATCATAAACGGCAAAGGATTTGTGCGGCGCATGAGTCACAGCCATGCGGTTGCGCAAGTCATCGGCAACATCGCAAATCGCGTATAAATTTACGTTCTTTGCCTTGTTGGCACTTTCAAAATGCGCAGCTTGCGAAATTGGCCCGCAACCAAGAATCCCAACATTCAGCTTTCGCGCATTTTCGCTCATACCAATGCCTCTATCAATTAGTGATGCGCCACAACTAAATTCCAATAGCATGCAGTTAGCTTTTTTCAAATAATATATTGCTTAATGTAATAAATAAAATTTAGTTATAAGGAGTTCGATG
>JANPBE010000107.1:0-3965 GCA_031430295.1 Phyllobacterium sp. | reverse complement strand
AGGCGCACCTTGTTCTCGACGTCAGCCGTGTTGCACGGGTAGGATGCGAAGCGGCGGCGGCTGCTTTGTCATGCTAATCTGGAGGCTCTGATATGACGGTCAAATCTATTCTTGCAGAAAAAGGTGGTGAAATTCTCACCGTTGGCCCTGATGCCAGCGTGGACGAGGCCGTTGCGCTGCTCGCCAAATATCGTATCGGTGCGCTCGTCGTGACTAATGGTGCAGGGGTTATCCGCGGTATCATCTCCGAGCGCGATGTTATCCGCCATATTGCCGAGGATGGAGTTGGTGTTTTGAAGCAAAAGGTAGCGACGGTGATGACTGCCAACGTTAAAGTTTGCTACGAAAGCCACCATATCAACGAAGTGATGGAAATGATGACCAAAGGCCGCTTCCGTCATCTCCCCGTCGAGCGCGACGGCAAGCTGATTGGCGTGATTTCGATTGGCGATGTTGTAAAGCGCAAGATTGAGGAAACCGAGCGCGAGGCGCATGAGATCCGGCATTACATCGCGACGGCTTGATTAACCGGCAACGGCTATCTGCAAACGCTCAAGATCTTCGAGCTTCGCTACCGTTGCGTCATAGCCAATCTTTATCAATTCATCGGCGCGGTGGAACTCTGTGAGGCCAATGTCGCCAAGTTTTGGGTGGATGGCGATGTCCGGCGGGTCGCCCGCGAGTTTGGCGCGCGCTATGCGGTCTTGGATAATGTTGAAGGCTTCGACCATGACGCCGGAAATGCCGAGGCGCTTGTCGCGTGCAATATTGGTTTTCGGGTCGGTCTTGCCTAGTTTGGTGTGATTGATGTCACCTGCATCATGTCGCACCACGGCGGCGCGGCCGAAATGATCGTAGTGTAGATTGATGGCCACCACCGCCATCTGCTCATGTGCCCTTAGAACTGAGACAGGCACCGGATTGACCAGCGCGCCGTCCACCAGCAGGCGGTTGTTGCAGTTAATTGGCTCGAATACGCCGGGCAGGGCGAATGAGGCACGCATGGCATTGATGAGCGAGCCGCTGGACAGCCAAATTTCATGGCCAGTACGAATTTCTGCCGCCACGCAAACGAATGGCTTTGGTAAATCCGCAAATGTCATAGTTTCCATGTGGGTGTTCAGGCGCTGGTCCAGCTTGAAACCGCCGAGCAAACCATTGCCACCGAGGTGAAAATCCAGAAGACCAAATAGACGCCGCTTGGTTAGGCTGCGGGCGAATTCCTCCAATGCATCCAGCTTGCCCGCCAAATAGCAACCGCCTACTAGCGCGCCAATACTTGTGCCGGCAATCATGCGGATGGGTATTTTATATTCATCCAACGCACGCAAAACGCCGATGTGCGCCCAGCCTTTTGCCACACCGCCGCCCAGTGCCAATGCGATGCCGTATTTTTCAGATTTTGTGACGTGAGGCGGCATTGCGCTGCCAAGGCCTGCGCCGCCACTATGATCCTGCGCGTCCGCGTACGCGCTGTGTCTGCGGGTCGCCCATTCGAGCATTAGCCCAACTCCTGATGTCCCAATTTGGCATGATACAGGAGAGATATGTGTAAATGCTGAATCAGGATTTTGTGAGCGAAAAGCCGGATTGCGCGTCGCCGACGACACGATAGAAGCATGACTTTTTGCCTGTATGGCAGGTCACGCCGTTACCAGCAACGTTCACTTTCAGCCATAGCGCATCCTGATCGCAGTCGGTGCGTAGCTCGACAACGCTTTGCATATTTCCTGAGGTTTCGCCTTTTTTCCACAACGATTGTCGCGAGCGGGACCAATAATGGGCAATGCCGGTTTCGAGCGTGAGGGCTAGTGATTGCTCATTCATGTGGGCGACCATGAGCAATTGCCCATCATGAGCGTCTGTCACCACCGCTGTTATGAGGCCGTTGGCATCAAACTTCGGCGTGAATGATGCGCCGTCTTCCAGCTCGTGCTTATCAGTGGAAGGCTTGGGGAAACTGCTCATGGAATACCTCAAAATAAAACCGCGTGATTTGCATCACGCGGTCTCAATAGAACAAAGTTTCGCAACAAGCGAAGCTAAATTACGCGCGCAGCATTGTCATAAAACGCACTTGCTCTTGCGGATTGTTTTTGAACTCTCCGGTGAAGCTGGTGGTTAGGGTCTTGGAACCGTGTAGTTTGATGCCGCGCATCGACATGCACATATGCTCGGCCTCAATTAAAATGGCGACGCCGCGCGGGCGCAACACTTCGGTGATGCATTGCGAAATTTGCGAGGTCATGGTTTCCTGCGTTTGCAAGCGACGGGCGAATATATCCACTACTCGGGCGATTTTCGACAGGCCGACGACTTTACCATCGGGAAGATAGGCAACGTGGGCCTTGCCGATTATGGGCACCATGTGGTGCTCGCAGTGAGAGTGAAATGCTATGTCTTTGATGAGGACTATATCATCATAGCCAGCAACTTCCTCAAACGTACGGCCAAGCTCGGCAGCCGGGTCTTGTGAATAGCCTGCAAAAAGCTCGCCATAGGCTTTGGCAACACGAGCAGGCGTATCAAGTAAGCCTTCGCGCTCTGGATTATCTCCTGCCCAGCGCAGCAATAACTTTACAGCCGCTTCAGCCTCGTCGCGGCTTGGGCGAATGACTTCATCGATCCTTGAATGAGGGTCTACCAAGCCACCGGTCAAAGTGGAGGTGTTCAAAAAGGCGTCCATAGTGCATCTCCCGTAGTTCCCCTCTGATACGGAGGAACGAGTTAAACGGACCACACCGAACAATATTATCCGGCAGATTTTGCGGGCATTTCCCGCCGAGCTTCACGCCAAAGGTTACCTTTAACATTTGCGCTCATTGACCTATATAGGAACAGTATCAAATTATTGGTAGGGTGCGCAACGCCAGTTTTTATAGGCTTTGCGTCAACTGGAAATACAGCCATGATCGACGATGTTTATAACGCCAAAATCCTCGAATTTGCCGGAAATATTCCGCGCATCGGTCGATTGGCGCATCCTCAAGCATCCGCAACGGCGCATTCCAAGCTTTGTGGTTCAACCGTGATTGTCGATTTGGCCATGAATAATGGTATTGTTAGCGACTACGCCCATGATATCAAGGCGTGCGCTTTGGGCCAATCCAGTGCGTCTATTCTGGCAAGTCATGTGATTGGGGCGAGCGCAGGCGAGGTGCGCCAAGCGCGCGATGAGATGCGCGCGATGTTGAAAGAAAATGGCGTGCCGCCGCAAGGACGTTTTGAGGAACTGAAATTTCTGGAGCCTGTGCGGGATTATAAAGCGCGCCATGCTTCAACATTGCTGGCGTTCGATGCGGTGGTGGATTGTATCAATCAGATTGAGGCTAAACAGATGGAGCTGGCATCGTGAGACCGTCCGAGGCATTGGCGCTTCACAGGGATGAGGTGCGAACAATTATTGCTAATTACCCCTTATCTTCGCCCCGCCTATTCGGCTCAACGGCCCGCAATGAAGACCGTGAAGACAGCGACCTGGATATCATTGTCGCCCACGCTGGTGGTCTGACATATTTTGATCTTGCACGGTTAGAGGACGAACTGTCAAACTTGCTCAAAGTAAAGGTTGACGTGAGGACTGAAGGCGAATTCTCCAGTCGAATACTTTCACGTATTCAAAGAGATTTTGTACCGTTATGAGCGAGAGACTGGACGCCGGTCTTGTTGACGTATTGCTGAATATCTTGATTTGGTGCGACAAGATTGGTGTGATGGCCAACGAGTTTGACTATCAGCGATTTGAGATCGACGAAATGGCGCAACTTGGCTTGTCTAAAGCAGTTGAACAAGTTGGTGAGATGAGCAATCGGGTTCTAAAACGCTGGCCGGATTTTGTGAAGTCAAATGAGCATATCAGATTTGCTAACGCTTACGCGATGCGAAATCGGCTTACCCATTTTTATGTCAGCGTCGATTTGCCGATTTTGTGGAAAACCTTGCAGACATCTATCCCTGAAATGCGC
>JANPBE010000106.1:0-2468 GCA_031430295.1 Phyllobacterium sp. | reverse complement strand
GACTGGCGCTCGGCAATCGCGCTGGCGAAGAGCTCAACTTTCCTGAAGGACGCGCTCGGGACAGATTTGCACCGCACATTCGTCGCCATCAAAGAGTCAGAATATTTGCGCGTGGCCCGCACGATCGCCGATGTGGACTATCAGCTTTACCTGCACGAGGTGTAGCTGACTACCAAGTCCGCTTCGGGCCATTATCAATGTGATAAAATCCAGCCGGATAGCGGTTGTAGCCACCAACGCTGTGATTGGACGCCAGCCATTTAATGAGGCCGGAGGTATTGCCGTGAACGCGGAAGTCCACTGCGCGACAGGACAGGTGCATCGAATGCCCCTTGCCACCGATGCTGCGGTTTTTGCCTGTTGAGCGAAATGTTGAGTTGACGGTGATGGGTCCAAATTTCTTGGATACTTGTGCAAGCACCGCCTTCAGGCCTGAGGGCACACAATTGGATGGTGCAAGATAGGCGATGTGCGCGACGCCGCGCGGCAATGCGGCCAATGTCACGGCATCCATCTTATCGTAAATCGATTCGCCCAAGAACGCATGTTCCTCACCAAAATCATGCACGGCAACAAGATGTTTTGGGTTGTCAGTTAAAAAAGCACCGGCACTGGCTGGCTGTTCAAGGCCGATTGATGTGGCCGCAACGATTACAACGGATAACATCGACATGACAAAGCTGCGGGCAACCCGCGAAAATTCAAAAATGGTACGCACTACAAACCCCAATTTTAGGATGGCGCGGATTATAAAAAATCCAGACGGAGCCAAAAGCTCCTAAGCACCAAGGTTAACAAACCCTCCCGGTGGTTGCGGTTCTAAAGTCAAATGTGGCGAAAACGTGCAAGGTTCCATCACTCACTGTGACTCAATATTACAATTTGGTTGCATGAAATTTTGAATCCAAAATTGAAAGCGACTTAAAAACCTAACCGAATGTCTAGTTTATTATTGGATATTTACTTGCTATTGCCTGCGCGAAATGGCGCTATCAACTCAGATTGCGCTGCTGCGGCTGGAGGGTTGCAGCTTGCCCTAGGGAGAAAATCAATATGATCGATAAGACCTATAAGATTTTGCCATCAGCCAAGAAAAACGCGCTGATCGACAATGAAACTTATCTGAAATGGTACAAAGAGTCGGTCAAAGACCCTGAAAAATTCTGGGGCAAGCACGGCAAGCGCATTGATTGGTTCAAACCCTATACCAAGGTCAAAAACACTTCTTTTACCGGCAAAGTCGACATAAAATGGTATGAAGACGGCCAAACCAACGTTTCGTGGAACTGTGTGGATCGTCATGTCAAGAAGCGCGGCAACCAAGTGGCGATCATTTGGGAAGGCGATAATCCATACGACGATAAGAAAATCACTTACCGCGAATTATTCGATCATGTGAACCGTCTCGCCAATGTGTTGAAGTCCAATGGCGTCAAAAAAGGCAGCCGTGTTACGCTCTATATGCCGATGATTCCGGAAGCCGCCTACGCGATGCTGGCCTGCACCCGCATTGGCGCTGTTCACTCCATCGTTTTCGGCGGCTTTTCACCCGATGCTTTGGCAGGGCGCATCGTCGATTGCGAGTCGGATTTTGTGATTACAGCCGACGAAGGATTGCGCGGCGGCAAGCCAATTCCGCTCAAAGACAACACTGATAAGGCGATAGACATAGCCGCTTCTCAAGGTTTTATCGTCAAAAACGTGCTGGTCGTTCGCCGCACCGGCGGCAAGATCAACTGGGCCAATGGCCGCGACCTTTGGTATCACGACGAAATGGCGAAGGCCAAACCAGAGTGCAAACCGGAATCCATGAAGGCGGAAGACCCGCTATTTATCCTCTACACCTCCGGCTCCACAGGTAAGCCAAAGGGCGTACTTCACACCACGGCGGGCTATCTCGTCTATGCCTCGATGACGCACCAATATGTGTTCGATTATCACGAAGGCGATATTTATTGGTGCACGGCGGATGTTGGCTGGGTCACGGGCCACAGCTACATCGTCTATGGCCCGCTGGCCAATGGCGCGACAACATTGATGTTTGAAGGCGTACCAAACTACCCAAGCGTCTCACGCTTCTGGGATGTTATCGACAAGCATAATGTCAATATTTTCTACACCGCCCCCACAGCCATTCGCTCGCTTATGGCCGCTGGCGATGACCATGTGACGAAAACCTCGCGCAAGTCCTTGAAACTTTTGGGTTCAGTCGGCGAGCCGATCAATCCGGAAGCATGGGAATGGTATTACAACGTCGTTGGCGACAAGAAATCGCCCATCGTTGACACATGGTGGCAGACCGAAACCGGCGGCATCATGATCTCGCCGCTACCGGGCGCAACTGACTTGAAACCCGGCTCCGCCACCCGCCCGTTCTTTGGCGTTCAGCCACAGCTGGTGGACAATGAAGGCGCAGTTTTGGAGGGCGCAACAGATGGCAATCTGTGCATTACAGATAGTTGGCCCGG
>JANPBE010000105.1:0-4622 GCA_031430295.1 Phyllobacterium sp. | reverse complement strand
CTTTCGACTTATGACACGCGCGGCCGCCCAGCCTGCTGGCGACGCGGTTAAACCGTGTAAGCCAGCAAAACGCAAGCAGCTTTTACGCCGCTCCGCCCATCACAGCTTTCACCTTGCCACAATAGGCCGCAGAAACGCGGTTCATACGCTTGGCACCATGCCCAGCGTTATAGCGCAGGATAGTCCCACAAGTGGTCTTGCCGCCAATTTTGCGGGCCATGCCTAAATATTTCATACCATACTTAATATTAGTAGCAGGAACATAAAGCCCCTTGGCCGAGCCCGTGTAGCCCATGCCACGAGCCGTCGAGAGCTTAACCTGCATCAGGCCGATTTCGCCAGCTTTACCGGTTTTGTTCGGCCGAAAGCCGCTTTCAATTTTCACCACTGCGGTGGCCAGTGCCAAGGGTACTCCATTGGACTTTGCATGGGCCGCAATCAGCGCATCATAGGGCGCAGCAAATGCTGGCGTAACAACAGACATAGCAATAGCGGCGGCGGCGAAGCCCGCAATAATTTTACGAAACATGTGAAGTCTATCCCAATATTAGCAGCGCATCTCGCAACTTTGGCGGCGCCTTCGTTGGCACTACGGCACTCATTGTCAGCCTGTGCTGAACAAGATGATCTACCGCGCGAACATTCATATTAAACCGCAAGGGTTCGGCGAATGAAAACGTAATAGGGGCACAATGGCGCAATATTAGGGCACGCAAATAAACTTGCGTTACAGAGTGTTACAGGGGAAAGTTAGAGCGCCTTGAGCAGTTTATGCAGCGTCGTGATCGTCGAAGCATCCGCCACACCATCCACTTTTTCCGGACGGAAATGCAGCTGAAACGCCTTGACTGTCTTCTTAGTTGTCTCGTCGAAAACACCCGTCACCGGCACATTGTAACCGTACATGGACAGCATAGCTTGCAGCGCCTCAATCGGCTGGCCCTCGTCTCCAAGGGTAAAAAACCGCCCCCCCGAAACCGCCTCCGGCGCAACATAATGCCCGATGCCCGCAGCTTGTAACTCGCCCCACGGAAACAGCTCACCCGGATCCACCTTGCGGCCCGGCGCAATGTCGGAGTGCGCCAGCACCATCTGCGGCGCAATCTTATGGCGCTTCAATATCCCTCGACACAGCCGGATAACCGCCGTGATTTGCTTCTTAGGAAAATGCTTGTAGCCCAGCGCGTGGCCGGGGTTCACAATCTCGATACCCACCGAAACAGAGTTCAAATCCGTCTCGCCTTTCCAATAGCTAGCGCCAGCGTGCCACGCACGGTCCGCCTCAGCAACCATCTGCACCACTTTGCCGTTTTCATGGACCAGATAGTGCGAGGAAACTTGGCTCTCAGTGTTGCAAAGCCAGTCTTCCGCGCCCTGCCCCGAATTCATGCCCGTGTAATGCAGAATAATTGCGGTAACGGATTTACCATCATTACGCTCACCAAAGTTAGGCGAAGGCCGCACATGTCCGCGCGGATGGTCTGGCTTTGCTAACATCAGACTTGGACCAGCATGTCTTGCAGCCTCGTCCACGCACGGTTGATTGTCTTCAGCCGCTCAGTGGCGATGGCAATAAACTCCTTCGGCATACCGCGCCCAGTCAGCACATCAGGGTGGTTTTCCTGCACCAGCTTGCGCCACGCCTTTTGCGCCTCGCCTAGACTACAGTTTCGATCAATACCCAGCACAATATATGGGTCCGGCTCGCTACCCACCGTATGGCGCGACAGCAGCGCCTCCCAGCGGCGATCATCCAGCTTGAAAATTGTGGCAGTCGTTTCCAAAAACGCCAGCTCATCTTGATGAATAGCTCCATCCGCCTTCGCAATATAAAAAAGCCCGTCAAGAATATCTTCAAGCGACGCACAGTTTGCATCGCCCGAACCACACAAAGTGGCGATCTGCCCTGCATACGATTCAAAGCCAGCCACGTCCTGCTTTGCCAAATCAAACAGCCTCGCAACATTGCGCTGCTCGCCTTGCGGCACATGGAAAATTTGCTGGAACGCCTGCACTTCATCAAATGTCACAATGCCATCAGCCTTGGCCATCTTGGCCGAAAGCGCAATCATTGCGATCGAAAACGCCACGCGACGGCGTGTTTCCGGGTCGCCTTCCAGCATGGTGCGAACCGCTTCCAAAACACTGGAAAACGCGCCAGTTGTCACGCGGGCGAGCACATCGCCAATATCAGACCAAATCGACATGGCCGCGCTTGTATCCGATACGCGCGGCAAAATCGAGACCAACCAGTCAAACAATCTATTCACAATAGTGATGGATTACGGTCTTTCAAATCATTGGTCACATGGTCCATAAGCCCGCAAAATAAGACAAACAAATCAGGCCATTTATATGCAAGCACAAATTCTCAAAGATAAGCATCGCCGCGAACAGATTGGCTTCCTCATCGGTACGCTTGGCGTGGTGTTGTTTGCTGGCACGCTGCCGTTCACACGCGTTGCGCTGCATGGTTTTTCGCCGTCGTTCATCACCTTCGGTCGCGCGGCACTGGCTACTGTCTGTGCGCTCATAACCATGATGGTGCTAAAACGCCCGTTTCCAAAGGCCTACTGGCGCGAGATTTTGGCCGCAGGCGTTTTGCTTGGCATTGGCTTTCCCCAACTAATGGCGGTAGCAATGCAGACCTTGCCCGCTGCTCATGGCGGTGTGGTCTTGGGCATTCTTCCCCTTATGACCGCCACTTTCGCCAGCCTGATTGATGGTGACAGGCCCTCGCCGCTGTTCTGGTTCTGCGCCATTACTGGCGGCGTTTTAGTCATATTATTCGCCACCCGCGACACCGGCCTTCACATTTCTTCCGGCGATTTGTTCTTGCTGGCCGCAGCTGCGTCCTGCTCGCTCGGCTACGTGTTTTCCGGTAAGCTTTCGCGCCATATGCCCGGCTGGGAGGTCATTTCGTGGGCGCTCATCGCAATCAGCCCGATTAGCTTCATCGGCACTGCGCTGAGCTATGAACCGCGCTTTCTAAACGCCAGCACTTCCGAAATCGCCGCATTCGCGTATCTTGGCCTCGTATCCATGTATATCGGCTATTTCGCGTGGAACATTGGCCTCGGCATGGGCGGCATCGCCCGCGTAGGACAAGTGCAACTGTTGCAAACCTTCGTCACGCTGGCCATTTCGGCGCTGTTGCTGGGCGAACATGTGGGTTGGGATACAGTCGTATTTGCCGTCGCCGTCGCCATCATGGTCGCCATCGGGCGGCGCGCGCCGATCTTAAAAAAAGCGCAATAAAAAACCGGCCACACTTTCATGTGACCGGTTTATTTTAACAATCCATCGCGGTTACCCGCAAGAAATTATTACATGCCGAGAGCGGTCTTGATTGCAGCTTCAGCAGCATCGCCAGCCATTTTCATGTCAGCTTCAGCCTTGCCGGCAGCCTTCGCAGCAGCTTCAGCAGCTGTACGAACCTGAGCAACAGCAGCAGTCTTCTGTTCTGCAGTCATTGCAGCAGCAGTTGACTTCAACTGATAGATCATTGTAGATACAGATGCATCCATCGCAGGTGCAGCGGCCATTGCATCAGCAGCAGGAGCAGCGGCAGCTGGTTCAGCAGCCTTTGGTGCTTCAGCAGCAGGAGCAGCAGGTGCTTCTACCTTAGGAGCAGCTGGAGCAGCAGCTTCTTCTTTTTTGCCACAACCAACCAACGCCAAAGCAGCAACGGATACGGAAAGGATAAGGAACTTCTTCATTTTATAATACCTCCAAGCGGCCCACAATGCCGCGACGGCGTTCCTTTTCCACTAAATTGTGGCAGAGATACAGCGAAATGTGGCGGGCGTGTAAAAAATGTTGCAGCGCACTAGCCCGTAAAACCTCTGCAACTGTCTGTGTGAAATCGGCTGCTTGCACAATAATGAGTCTATCTTATTGAAATATATAGAAAATACGCAAGGCTTCTAAAGCACCAAACAGTTCAAACACTTGTGAACGAGAATGTGATGGCCTGCCACATTTGTGAAAAAATTACCAACCTTGCCCATTAACCAGCGCAATACGCGACCAAATTTGGCATTTCACCATGAAGACGGGCATGGAATCGCGCCGATATCACTGTGTAGGAAATGAGAGTAGCACTCACAATTAACCGCATTAGCTGTCTTTTAGGATTCCCTCAACCCGTTATGATAATCATAGGCATATGCGCAATGAGGCCAGTTAATTGATAGACGACAAAGACTTTACTCACGTTATTCCGAGCATGAGTGCCGCTGGCTCCATCAAGGCTGCTTTTGACATCCCTCACGCAAATACGGTTCGATGCGGCGACTGCTTTTCAATTGGTCGGCAGCCGCTAACCGCTGACTTTTCTATATGGCGAGATCAACGCATATCGGCCTTGGAAAGCGCTCACGGCGCCGAACAAGGTGGTCTTTTTGACAAGCGCTTATTGGTAGATAATTTCGAAGCCCTAGAACTGAATAATCCAGTTCTCATCTGGCAAGACGACCATGTGCAGTCGCAACTAATGACAGCATTCCTATGTTACTTCTTCAGAGAAAATAAGTGGGACAGCGACCGTCTCCACACACTTCGATATGGCTCAACAGGGCTTCGGATTTGGGAGTCCAATATCGCGGTTATCTCCGAAAATA
>JANPBE010000104.1:0-1293 GCA_031430295.1 Phyllobacterium sp. | reverse complement strand
GCACTCCGCTCTGCCGCGCAAATGGTTTCTTATGAAGTATCCATCGGCTTTGTTATTGTCACAGTTTTGCTGTGCGTTGGTTCGCTCAATTTGACAGATATCGTTCTGGCGCAAAAAGACGGCATCGGCACACGCCTCGGCCTTGGCTCATCGTTGCTGGATTGGCATTGGTTGTCATTGTTCCCGATGTTTGTGATCTTCTTCATCTCAGCATTGGCTGAAACCAACCGTCCGCCATTCGATTTGGTCGAAGCGGAATCGGAATTGGTAGCCGGCCATATGATTGAATATTCCTCGACACCGTTCCTGCTATTCTTCTTAGGCGAATATGTTGCCATCGTTTTGATGTGCGCTTTAACAACAATTCTGTTCCTCGGCGGCTGGCTGCCACCATTTGACTTCGCCCCATTCACTTGGGTTCCCGGCGTCATCTGGTTTGTGCTCAAAGTGTCGTTCGTGTTTTTCATGATCGCCATGGTGAAGGCATTCGTACCACGCTACCGCTACGATCAATTGATGCGTCTCGGCTGGAAAGTGTTCCTGCCAATTTCACTATTCATGGTTGTCGCAACCGCCGCATTCTTAAAATTCACTGGCATGGCATAGGGAGACTAGAGTATGGAAACCTTTACTCAGGCCGCAAAATCGCTCTTGCTGACGGAATTCGTCAGCGCATTCTTCTTGTCGATGCGCCAGTTTTTTGCGCCAAAAGCCACACTCAACTATCCTAATGAAAAGGGGCCAATCAGCCCTCGCTTCCGTGGTGAACATGCTCTGCGTCGTTATCCAAACGGCGAAGAGCGCTGCATAGCATGCAAACTTTGCGAAGCTATTTGTCCTGCGCAAGCCATTACAATTGAAGCCGGCCCACGCGGCAATGATGGCACACGCCGCACAGTGCGCTACGACATTGACATGGTGAAATGCATTTACTGTGGCTTCTGTCAGGAAGCTTGTCCGGTGGATGCAATTGTCGAAGGTCCAAACTTTGAGTTTGCGACGGAGACACGCGAAGAACTTTACTATGACAAAAACAAGCTGCTCGCCAATGGCGACCGCTGGGAACGCGAAATCGCACAGAACATTGCCATGGACGCGCCTTATCGGTGATGCTGGTCTCCACCCGCAAATGGGTGGATGAGATAACTAAACTATGGACGGGCACTAGTGCCTGTCCTAAAGGACAGCGGCACAAGCCGGCGGGAGTCGGGGCGGGCTAAAATGGCTAAGCGGGGACGCTTGATGGCCAAGGAAGGAACCGGGGGAACCCATGTTGACAGGCTTGCAAGCGGC
>JANPBE010000103.1:0-2588 GCA_031430295.1 Phyllobacterium sp. | reverse complement strand
CATGGGTACACGGAAGTCGTCCCGCCGCTGTTGGTCAAAGATGACGCGTTGTATGGCACTGGGCAGCTCCCGAAATTTGAAGATGATTTGTTTGTTATTCACTCTGAATTTCATCGAATTGAGAGTGATGCCAAGCGAGTTGAAGAAATATATAATTTACAAAAGAAGTATATAAAAGATTTTGTCAGTTTTCGTGCACGTATGACTGTTGAAATGAATTTGGACAGCGAAGATGCTGATTCATTTCAGAAGGAATCGGCCAAAAAAGTTAAAGAGATGCTCGATGAGTTGGAGAATAATCTCAATTCGCATTTGAGTGATCTGCAAGAAAAAGACAAAAAATTCAAGGAAGCAGGTGGATCGCGTTTCTGGCTCATCCCAACCTCCGAAGTTCCGCTCACAAACATGGTCCGTGAAGAAATTCTTGACCACGCCAAGCTCCCCATCCGCTACACAGCGCTAACGCCGTGCTTCCGCTCTGAAGCAGGGTCAGCGGGCCGCGATACGCGCGGGATGCTGCGCCAGCACCAGTTCTACAAAGTCGAAATGGTCTCCATCACGGATGCGGATTCATCGCTTGCCGAACACGACCGCATGACGGCCTGCGCCGAAGAGGTGCTCAAACGTCTCGGCTTACACTTCCGTACTGTCGTGCTGTGCACCGGCGATATGGGCTTTGGGGCGCAAAAGACGCATGATATTGAAGTGTGGCTGCCCGGCCAAAATGCCTACCGCGAAATCTCGTCCTGCTCCACCTGTGGTGATTTTCAAGCCCGCCGCATGAATGCCCGCTATCGCCCCGAGGGCGAAAAGGCCACGCGCTTTGTGCACACTCTTAATGGCTCCGGTGTCGCCGTTGGCCGCGCGCTGATCGCAGTTATTGAGAACTATCAAAACGACGATGGCTCCATCACAATTCCGCAAGTATTGCTGCCCTACATGGGCGGTTTGACCAAGATTGAGCGGAAATGATGCGCATTTTGCTGACGAATGATGATGGTATCCACGCAGACGGTTTGGCCGCGCTGGAGCGCATAGCCCGCACCTTGTCTGATGATGTCTGGATTGTCGCGCCGGAAACAGACCAGTCCGGCGTCGCCCATTCGCTGACAATTTCGGAACCCTTGCGCCTGCGCAAAATCAGCGACAAAAAATACGCCGTGCGCGGCACGCCGACCGATTGCGTGATTATGGCCGTGCGTGAAATCATGGATGTCGCGCCCGATTTAGTGCTGTCGGGCGTAAACTCCGGCCAAAATATCGCTGATGACATCACGCTTTCCGGCACGGTCGCTGGCGCGATGGAAGGCACGCTGCTCGGCATCCGCGCCATTGCTTTGAGCCAAGCCTATAGCTGGAATGACGGCCGCGTTGTGCCGTGGGCAACATGCGAAGCCCACGCGCCAGCGCTGCTGAAAAAACTCATCGCGCAGGATTTGCCTCAAGGCGTGTTCCTAAACGTGAATTTCCCTAATTGTGCTGCATCGGAAGTGCAGGGCACAAAGGTCACCAGTCAAGGCAAGCTGGCGCACGGTACATTCATAGAAGAGCGGGCAGACGGGCGCGGTTTCCCCTATTACTGGATACGCTTTAATCGCGGTGCGGAAATGCCGGGTGAAGGCACAGATGTCGCCGCGCTGGACGCCAAGTATATTTCCGTCACGCCACTGATGCTTGACCTCACGGCCCACAAAGTGCGCGACCGCTTGGAAAAGGCGCTCTCATGAAAAGCCGTATGACAGACCGCGAAAACTTCGCCGCTTTTTTAATGCGGATGCGTGCCAAGGGCATATCAAATCCAGATTTGCTCGGCGCGTTTGAAGCCACACCCCGTCGTGGTTTTGTGCCCGCCGAGTTTTCTGATGCTGCCTATTCGAACCGCACAGTCCCGATAGACTGCGGCGAGGTCATCGAAGGCATTGATCTGCAAGCGACCATGATTTCCCTGCTTGGTGTCGAGCAGACGCACCGCGTGTTAGAAATCGGCACTGGCTCTGGCTATTCAGCCGCACTCATGTCTCGCCTCGCACAGCGCGTCACCACTATTGAGCGTTTCAAAACCCTAGCTGAACAAGCCCGTGCCCGCTTTGAAGCTCTACGTCTAACCAACATCACCGTGCGCCATGCAGATGGTAGGGCTGGTCTCATCAATGAAGGTCCGTTTGACCGGATTATAGTTTGGGCAGCGTTTGATGCATTGCCGCGCATGTTTGTCGATCAATTATCCACTTCCGGCGTCATGATCGCCGTAATCGGTCCTGATGATGGTGAGCAAGTCGTCGCACGTTTAGCAAAAATCGGCAGTCGATTTGAGCGCGAGGATATCATGAACGTGCGCTTCCAGCCGCTAGCAGGTGCGCTCGCCGCCGCTTTGTGATTTGTCCGTCATGGTGAATTATTTGCAAACACATCCTGCTTTTTAACCGTCCAGTAAGGATAACAAGCTTTAATCATTCCAACGGACGAGTTCTCCGTAGTGGCGTGAGTAAGAGTAATGCGCGTTTTTGTTTTGAGTACACAGTCGAAGAAATTGTTGCGTGGCGTCGCGCTTGGCCTGGTTGCAGGGCTTGGGGCAGGGTGCAGCAGCG
>JANPBE010000102.1:0-7971 GCA_031430295.1 Phyllobacterium sp. | reverse complement strand
CCATCGACTGCACCTGCCAGATGCGCCAGATATTCGGTATGGCCAGGAAAACGAAAGCCCGCATCATAGAGCGGCTTCTTGGCAATCGGGCAGGTCACGATCGCCGATGCTTGACCTGAAACAACCAGCTGCACAGCCACGTCAATAGCCTCAATTGTGCCCGCAGCATTTGCGAGCTGAGGTTCACCGGGTGTCTCTTGGTGTATGTTTTCCAACGGATAAACGGGCAGGGCGTTCACAAAAATCGTTGCGGCCTCACTAGGCGTGCAAACAACAACCGGCACATCAAAGCCCAGCGTCTTTGCCCGCGCAGCAATCTGCACTGGGTCAGCAATTAAGATAAAAGGCGGCACACTTTGCCTGTAACGCTGCTGCCACGCCATTAGGGCCACGTCCGGACCTATGCCAGATGGGTCTCCGACTGAAAGCGCCAATACCATCAAATCAAATCTCAGCGCCGCACAATTTCTGCACCGTCGCGCAGCTCTTTGATGTATTTCGCATCAAGTTCTTGGCCCGCTTTGTCACTCGTTTCGCCGCTGCGCAATACCATAGCCGCGGCCCGGTCATCCGAAACTTCCTTGGCACGGCAGACGCCGATAAACTCAACGCCCTTGTCAGTTTCACGGATTGTGGTCGCGCCGCCAGCCTGAGTTTTCTTAATCAATTCAGCCCATTCAGGCGGCAGCTCTGGCGCAAGCAAACGACCAAGTTCCTTCACGGTCACATCCTTCAAACCGGTCGCAAATTGGCGCGTGTTCTCGCAGCCATTAAACCGGTTACGCATAGCCTGCGCTTCCTTTTTGCGCTGTCCCATAATTTGGCCGCGCTTGGCGGCTGGTATCACGAAGATAACCTGTTGGAGCATATATTCAGTCGCAGATGGCTTCACGCCGCCCTTTTCCATCATCTTTGTAACAAGGTCGCGCTCGCTGGTAGGGCCAGTCGCACGGAAGCGAGCGCCAACAGTTTGACCCCAGCCGATCTGCACACGGATGAATTCCTTAAAATGCTTAGGCGTAACGCCTGCTTGGTTTAACACTTGTTCCAACTGAGCAGGTTTAAGCTTGTTTTGTGAAGCAAAGTTGGAAAATGCCTTGTTCACATCAGCGTCCGAAATTCGGATGCCAATACGGCGCATTTCAGCCGTCTTAAGCGTTTCATCAATGAGCTCGTCTGTCGCCTGGCTCTGTAAATTGCCCTTTTTGTGTTGCAATTTCAGAAACGCGACGCGGCGCGAAAGATCAAAGGTGGTAATCGGGATTTTGTTTACCGTGACCTTGATGTCGCTTGCATAAGCGTTTGACACCGCAAACGGAACTTGCGCCGCAGTAAAGCTAACCGCAATTGTAAGCGCCAATATTTTTGCATATTTCACAAGTGTCATAATATTCATCCGCCTCACTGTGTCGTCATGGAAACACGACAGCTATCGTTCTATGCAGCCTTTATGGGGCAAAACAAAGACTTACTCGGTCAAACCTTGTTTTGTTCCAAAGTCTCCCAAGGTACGGAATGACAAGAAAAAGCCAATTGAACGAACAGGTTTGGAAATGCTGGTAACACCTGCGACTGTTTTCACCGTCCGGCTTTCTGCATACGTGATAGAATATGATGTACAGCTGTCGTCGTAGCCAAGGCCAATCGAATTGTCGCTCACATAATTATTACGAATATCATAGGTAAGTGACCCAAATGCGCGCCAGTTTGTTTTGAACCTAACGCTACCCTTACCGGTAACTTCATGGCGGTCCACATCAAACCCATATTTCGGCTGCGCTTGAATAAATGCATAGCGCAGGCCGACAGAGAATGCATCGCGTGCATAGTTGACTTCAGTTTCGCCGCGCCGCACTTCAAATGTTTTTTCGTCAAAGCGCCCGCGCATGGCCAACGTCAAACCATTATTATTGCTGACGCCAGCCATCGCAACATAGTCAGACGCTTTGGTTTCAAGACCGGAGTAAGCACCAACAGCCATCAAATCTGGCGAGGCAAATGAATTACGTCCACCCAGCTGATAAGATTGTCCGGCGAGCGCATAGGCGCTCCAACCATTGTTGAACGAACCCGAATAGCGAAGGCCAAGATTGGCCCGTGTGCCACCCTCAACACGGTCCCAACCTGAGAGTTTATCGCGCTCAAATAGGGTCGAGGCGTCAAACACAAGACTCTGCGCATCTTCGTTTGGCAATTGATCAGTTGCCAACTGCCCAAAATAGCGCTCATTATTGCGAACAAAAATTTGCGCAATCGGCTCAAGAATATGCGTCGCAGACGTCGTCGAGAACAGAACTGGCCAACGCACTTCCATGCCCGCCGTGGCCATCCCACGAAGCGCTGCTGTACGTGTTAGGTCGGCCGTGTCAACCAAGTCGCCATCGCCGCGTAGAGCCAGAAGCGGTGTTATTGACAGGCCGCCTTGCGTGATAAACGTGCGCTTCCATTCAGCCTCGGCTGATAGGCGCTCGGACGAGCCAGATATACCGCGAATATTGCCAATACCGGTTCCCTTAGTTAACTTGTCGATGAGGGAGCGATACGTGCCGCGCGCGTTCATATCAAAGTTAAACTCACCGCCATAAACCGATTGCGGCGCAGTCCATGAATAATCGAGACTGCCGACCCATGGCTGTTTTTCATTCAGAGCATCGCCAACAGTCGCCTCTTGCGCGTTGAACTTATAGGCGTGCAAATCGAGATAATTACGTCCTGAAAGGCCGGTCAGATAGACTTCATTCTTGCGATAGAAGTCAGAAAACCCGCTTATTCCATAGGTATAGCCGAAATTCTTATCAGACTGAACCAACACATCCCAACCAAATGTCCAGCGGGGATTGATATCAAACTGACCTGTGGAGCCGATGAGTCCGCGATTTTTGTGTGTGGCATCTACTGATTTAGCTGCAAATTCACCTGTCTTAAGCTGATGAATGCCAGCAATTTTCAGCGAGTAACTGCCATTGTCGAATTTTTGGCGGAAATCCACTTCGGCCAATAGGCCCTGCTTTGAATATATGGTTGGCGAAAGCAGGAGATCATAATTGGGGGCAAGCGCCACATAAAATGGCACAGTCAAGCCATAGCCCAATTGGCTCTTATAATGGATGCCAGGAATGAGAAACCCGGTCTTACGCTTCACGGAGGGGTCAGCGATCTCAAACGCCGGCAGCGTCGCAATAGGCAGACCGAACAGTTCAAAGCGCCCGCCTTCAAAACGGATGGTTTTCTTCGTACCATTCCAAATGATCTTGCGCGATTTAATCTGCCAAATGGGCGCTTTTTCCGGATGCTCCACACAGGGCTCGCAAGCGGTGTAAACACCTTGATTAAATATCGTTACATTGCCGCCTTGGCGTTCCGCGCTTTCAGCTGCAAAGCGGGTGTCATCAGTGGTTTCGACACGCAGCGCGTTGACAAACCCATCCTTGAAATCATCGGTAATATCAATTTTCTCTGCGAAAATCTGGTTGCCGTCTTTTTGTACGATTTGCACATTGCCGGTAGCCAATAAGCGTCCGGTCTTTTGATCATAAGTGACTTCACGCGCAACAAGCTTATTGCCGTCATAGTCAATCTGCACCTTGCCCTGCGCAGTGATGGTATCCACATCGCGATTATAGACCAGCTCATCTGCCACCAGCAGCAGTTTTGCATTTGGCGAAACCTTGATCGCGCCCGCTAGTGAATCGTTACTCTGTGCTTGAACGCCGGTAAGTGCAGCAAACGCAAAAACGCAGGCGAGCGCAGACGAGGCAGTCAAAGTGACTACCCGGCTGACTGGCTTTTTAAGTGCCCCAGTACCGCTCAACTAACCGTCCTCCTTGTTCAACAGAAAGGAAACCCCGAATAAAAAGGCTAACCCGACTGGAAACCAAGCTGCTAATATCGGTGACACAATCCCCGCACCACCAAATGCTTTGACCAAAACTGTGACGACATAAAGCATGAACCCGGCCAGGATGCCACCCACAATCATGGTTGCCGACTGCCCAAAACGCACGAATTTTAGAGTTACGGTTGACGCAATGATAGTCATCACCACCAAAAGTGCGGGCAGGGCCATCACTGAGTAGTATTGCACCGCAAAACTATCAGCTTGGTAACCAAGCGCCTGCGCAACCGCGATCTTTTGCGGCAATTCTAAAAAAGGAATCATTTCAGGGTCTTGCAGCCGCTCTTGCACCAATTCAGGCGTGAGATTTGTGGCAATATCCATGTCTTTTGGCGCTGTGCTGGGTACACCTGGTCCGGAGATAACTGCCGAAGACAAATGCCATTGCCGCCGATCCAGTGTCGCACTTTTCGCGTCGATTCGGCTGACTATCACCTCGTCTTTTCCCATAATAAAGAACACTGGCGAGACCAAAACTGTGCCGCCTTTCAGGACCGACTTCGCTCCGATAATCACATCGCCGTCCGCCTCGCTCTGGCGAATCCAAGGCGATGCCAAAGCCGATGATGCCGGCGCAACGCTGGCCCCAAGCGATGCTTGGTATTCTTCTGAAAGCTCAAAACATCGTGCAGCAAACGGATTGATCACCAAAATTGTTGCAAGGCCAAACACAAAGGCACCAACACAAATAGGCATCAAAAATTGCCAAGCCGAAAGTCCTGCAGCGCGCGCAATCACCAGCTCATATTTGCGATTAAGCTGTATCAGCAAAGCCATGCTGGCAAACAGGCCAATGAACGGAATGGTCTGCTGCAATATGCGCAAAACCCGCAACGCGGCAATGGAAAGTCCGAGTAACACCGAATAATTGGCATATCCCGAAAGGCGGGCGTTAATCTGCGTAAAATCTGTAATGAATATCAACGCTGTAATGCCGACCAGAAAATACGCCGTTGTGATAAGATAGCGGCTAAAGAAATAGCGCCCGAGGGTCCATCCAATCATGAGGCTGCACCCTGATTGCGGTTGCGCAAGCCGGCAAACCAGATTTTCAACCGGTCCATTCTGTTGCCATAGTTTGTGACGCTATTTTCGAACCAATCATAAAAGCGCGTGGGAAGGGCAATTGGTTGATTGCGCACAGATAGCCAGACTGGCAAAACAATCCCTATCATCGGTACAATATAAATAAGTGGCACGGCATATGTGCTTGTCTCAGAGTAGTTTTCCGCAGCCAGTCCGAACCAGCGCAGAACAAAAGCAAATGCAATGGCATTCACCATTGAGGTCAAAGATGATTGCCGATGCGAACGCGCGCCGCCGCAAGCACCAATCGCAATCAGGGCAAACACAAATGGATAGAGCCATTCAGAAAAGCGCCTGTGCAATTCTGCCCGGAAAAACAGTGGCGACTTTTGGAATGACTTATCATTTGGGTCAGGCGACATCAAATAGGCTGTGGTTTGGTCCTTGGGAAGCAAAAACGGTTTTGCGCTGGCAGCCGTAAACTCTGAAAGATCAAAAGCATATGACGAAAAGCGGATGATTGAAATCTGTCCATTTTCGGTTGATTTACGATGGATTTCGCCGTTCTTCATGAGGAGTAAATTGCTGCCATCTTGCTTAACCACGGCGCCTTCTTGGGCATAGTAAATCAAATCAGTCTTGGGGTCACGCGAGTCCGCAATAAACAGTCCACCAAGCAACCCGCCGGGCAAGCGCTTTGCAACCTGCATATAAACATGCTTATCGATCTCTTTGAACGACCCCTCTTGAATGACAATAGACAAAAGATCTGCCCGCGCTTCAGCAACCAAACTGCGTGCTGCTTGGCGCGAGTATGGTTCAATGAAGTTACCGACCACAATCGTAATTAGTGCAGCCAGTGCCGCAACAATCATGATTGGCTTATAAACCACCATTTTTGGCGCGCCCGCTGCATGAATAACCGGCAGCTCGCTATCAATATTCATGGTGTTCAGCGTTTGCGTTGTGCTGACCAGAATAGCAAACGGCATCACCACAGAGACGATTGCCGGAAGCAACAACGTCGCTAGCAGTAAAAATGACCCGATGGATTGCCCGGTGTTGGTAACCAGATTGACCTTGGTCAGCGCCTGAACAGTCCAGACAATTCCCAAAGTGGCCGCAGTTGCCCCTGCTGCTTGTAAAAGCACACGGCGCAGAATGTAGCGTTCAAGAACCTTCATGGGCCGTCTTTAAATCCAAAGGCTACGCACCAACTAACTCGTGGCACAGGGGCGATCATAGGCTTGCTCATAGCGAAAGCGTGGGCATTGCTCAAATCTTAATTGAACTTGGCTAACACCAACCCAATAAACAGGGTTAATAAAAGGCAAACAGGCCGCGCTTTTAAGACATTGCTTGCAAATGCGCTGAAATGTCTGAAAACATCACTTCAACACTCTCCCACAATGGAATCTCTCATGTCTTTGAAGCCAACAATCGCCTTTGCCAAGCCAAGCAAAATTGTAAGCGGCACACTCTTTATCCTTTCAACCGACAAAAATGGCCAAAGCGCGGCCGCACGAGACAATGCTGGCACGGCGCTGGATCGCGCCATTGCGTCTGCCGAGTTCAAAGGCAAGCTGGCATCATCCATAGAAGTGCTTGTGCCGGAAGGCACCGGGCTTGACCGGTTGTATGTTGTCGGCACTGGCGCACTGGATAAGCTGGATGAAAATGCATGGCTAAAACTGGGCGGCACTGTAGGCTCCAAACTTGGAACATTGACAGCCGTCTCCGTGCTGCTTGATTTGCCGGAAGCCACAGTTTCCGCCGAAAACGCTGCAGATTTCGCGCTTGGCCTCCTGCTTCGTGCCTATTCCTTCGATAAGTATAAATCCAAGAAGGAAGAAAAGAAGGACGAAAAGTCGGAAGCCAAGGTCGCAACCAAAGTGACGATTTTGGTCAATGACACCGCCCCCGCCAAGAAGGCGTTCATGGGTCGTGAAGCTGTCTATCAGGGCGTTATCAACGCCCGCGATTTGGTTAATGAGCCAGCCAATATTCTCGGCACGTTAGAGTTTGCCGCCAAAGCCAAGGAGCTGGAAAAGCTCGGCGTTGAAGTTGATATTCTTGGCGAAAAGGAAATGAAAAAGCTCGGCATGGGCGCACTACTGGGCGTGGCGCAAGGCTCGGTGCGCCCTCCGCGCATGGTCATCATGAAGTGGAATGGCGGCAAGGGCAAAGCTAAACCAATCGCCTTCATTGGCAAAGGCGTGGTGTTTGATTCGGGCGGTATCTCCATTAAGCCCGCTGCCGGCATGGAAGATATGAAGGGCGACATGGGCGGCGCGGCTGCCGTCACTGGCCTGATGCACGTGCTCGCAGCGCGTAAAGCCAAAGCCAACGTCATCGGCATAATAGGCCTTGTGGAAAACATGGTCGATGCCAACGCACAGCGTCCCGGCGATATCGTCACCGCAATGTCCGGCACAACCATTGAAGTTTTGAACACTGATGCCGAAGGCCGTTTGGTCCTTGCTGACGCGCTGCATTACTGCCGCACGAAATTTGATCCAGAATTCATGGTCAACCTCGCCACATTGACCGGCGCCATTCTCGTCGCGCTCGGCAACGCTCATGCAGGCCTCTTCTCCAACAATGATGAATTGTCCACGCGCTTAACGGAGGCAGGCATCGCCACTGGCGAACGCTTGTGGCGTATGCCGTTGGGCCCGGAATATGACAAGCTGATTGATTCAACCAATGCCGACGTGAAAAACATCGGTGGTCGCTATGCCGGTTCCATCACCGCGGCGCAATTCCTGCAACGCTTTGTTGGTGATACTAAATGGGCACATTTGGACATTGCAGGCACGGCCATGGGTTCGCCAGCCAGTGAAATCAACGCAGGTTGGGCTTCTGGCTACGGCGTGCGCTTGCTCGACCGGCTGGTTTCCAGCCACTATGAGGGCTGATGCTTGACCGAAGTTCTGTTTTACCACCTCACAGAATCCAAACTGGAAGACGCGCTGCCAGGCCTGCTTGAACGCTCGGTCGCGCGCGGTTGGAATGTTGTGGTGCAGACCGGAACCGAAGAGCGCCGCGAT
>JANPBE010000101.1:0-1639 GCA_031430295.1 Phyllobacterium sp. | reverse complement strand
CTCATTCGCGCCCATCCGCTCGGCCTGCTCATCTCCGCAGATGCTGATGATTTGCAGGCCAACCCCATCCCCTTTTTAATCGACGCAGGCGCAGGCCCGCACGGCACGTTGTGCGCCCATGTGGCGCGGGCTAATCCGCAGTGGCAGCATTTGCAAAATGGAGCGAAGGCGCTGGTGGTGTTTCAGGGCAGCGATGCCTATGTCACGCCCTCTTGGTATGAAACCAAGAAGGAGCATGGCAAGGTCGTGCCCACTTGGAATTATGTGTCCGTGCAGGTGCGCGGCACAGTGAAGATCATGGATGATCCCGCATGGCTGCACAGCCAGCTAACCGCGCTCACCGCGCAGCATGAGGGCGGCAGGCCGCAAGCCTGGTCAATTGATGATGCGCCAGCGCCCTATATTGAAATGCAAAAGCGTGCGATTGTCGGTATCGAGATGGAAATTACTGAGATTGTCGGCAAGTGGAAAGTCAGCCAAAATCGCAGCTTGCCGGATAGAGCAGGCGTGGCGGCGGGCTTGGCGCTCGATGGCAATAATGCAATGGCGGCGTTGGTTGCCAAGAAAGTGTGAAATTGATGACATCTAAAGTGGCACTCATTATTGGTGGTGGTTCAGGCATGGGCGCGGCAGCGGCGCGGAAGCTGGCAGCGGACGGTTACGCAGTTGCCATCATGTCATCCTCCGGCAAGGGCGAGGCGTTGGCCAATGAACTAGGCGGTTTGGGTTTTACTGGTTCCAACCTCAATGTGGATGATCTCAAGCGCTTTGTTGATCTGGCAATGGCAAAATTCGGGCGCATTGATGCGCTGGTCAACTCCGCCGGACACGGCCCCCGCGCCGCCTTGCTGGAGATCACAGATGAGCAATGGCATACTGGCTTCGATGTTTACCTTATGAACGTCGTGCGCGCCACGCGCCTTGTTGCGCCGATTATGATGACCCAAAAGTCTGGCGCTATCGTCAATATTTCCACCGCGTGGGTGGGCGAGCCTGCCGCCATGTTCCCGACTTCGGCAGTCGCCCGCGCAGGGCTAGCTGCCTACACCAAACTCTTCGCCGAGAGCCACGCCGCCCACAATGTGCGCATGAACAATGTGCTCCCCGGCTGGATTGACAGCCTGCCGCAAACCAATGAGCGGCGCGATACCGTGCCTATGGGCCGCTATGGGACATCAGAGGAAATCGCCGCGACGGTCGCGTTCCTGCTTTCCGATGGTGCAGGCTACATTACAGGCCAAAACCTGCGCGTGGACGGCGGCTTGATGCGTAGTGTATGAGACTTGCGTATAATACGTATTTCAGGTATTTTACGTATAAATATTTAGCGAGGCCACAATGAAGAGCTATTCCCTATCAGAACTTAATCGCCAATCTGGCGAAGTGGTCGATGCTGCAATGATTGCGCCTGTAAGCTTGACCAAACGTGGCAAGCCAAAATTGGTGGTAATGAACGCTGTCACCTATGAAATGCTCAAGCGAGGCAAAGCTTACACTGTTGAGAACGCGCCTGAAGAAGTGCATGAACTCCTGATCGAGGGACTCAACGAAATGCTCTCGGAGTCATAACGCTTGTTGGAGCGTGGCGCGGTATATTCATATAGCTATCTTTGGGCGCGCGAGGCGGATAGTGGGGAAG
>JANPBE010000100.1:0-1350 GCA_031430295.1 Phyllobacterium sp. | reverse complement strand
TCGTGAGAGCCGCCTTTTTTTGTCGCCTCGTCGCAAATGCCATATCGCTTTCAATGACTAAGCTTTATGTTCACCCAGTATTGAGGAGAGACTAGTGGAAGACCTTTCAAACTGGACACCGCGCGAACAGCCCCATTTGATCCCTATGGAGGGCCGCCACGTGCGCCTTGAGCCTCTCAGTGCCGCGAAACATGGCGATGGGCTGTATGAGGCCTCAACCGTGTCGGACGCGCTAGAGCGCTTCCGCTGGCTGGGCGAAGTGCCTCCAAAGTCCCGTGAAGAGTTCCAACCGTGGCTCGACAAAGCCGAGGCTAGCAAAGACCCAATCTATTTCACGGTGATCGACAAGAAGACCGGCAAAATTGCCGGACGTCAAACCTATCTGCGCACTGATACTGCAAACGGCGTCACGGAAGTCGGCCACATTTATTGGGGTCCACTCATTAGTCAAACACCGGCGACCACCGAGGCGTTTTATCTTTTTGCCCGCCATGTATTTGATGACCTTGGCTATCGGCGTTTTGAGTGGAAATTGAACAATAACAATCAACCTTCCCATAAGGCCGCATTGCGTTTCGGCTATAAATTTGAAGGCGTGTTCCGTAAACACATGATTATCAAAGGTTTGCGCCGTGATACCGCTTGGTATGCAATGACCGACGATGATTGGAAGACGAGCGTGAAACCCGCTCTAGAGGCTTGGCTTGCCCCATCGAACTTCGATGCCAACGGCCAGCAAATCGCGACGCTTGCCTCCCTGCGTGATCAATCATGACGCCGGAAGATAAGAGCAATGCCCTCGCCGCAGCGCTGATTTTATTTGGCATTGGCGCATTATTTTGGATGATGCCCGTCATCGTGCGCGGGCTTGGCACAATATCGCCATGGCTCGGCGGACTTGCGGCATTGCTGTTTATACTGTCGTTTTATATCATATTCTGGCTGCGCGGGCGCTATTTAGCCCGCAAGCGAGGCCATTAGCAGCGTCAGCCCCAGCACAAACACCAGCGCGGCACCAAATATTTCAATAGCACGGTGAATGCGTCCAGAGGCATCCGCATTCGTATAGCGCATCGCCACATTCTTGGCCGTTACCGCCAGTGTTGCCAAAACCGAAACCGTAATCGCCGTACCGAGCGCCATCGCCAATACAGACACGACACCGCCGACATAAAGCCCGTTGAGGATCGCGAACGTAAGAATAATCAGCGCGCCGGAACATGGGCGAAGGCCCACGGCAAACACCGCCGCGGACGCCGTTTTCCAGTTAAAATCCCGTGCGATCATCTGCGGGTCCGGTGCATGAACATGCCCACAGGTATCGCAGGCAAATTTAGATTTAGCCTCGAG
>JANPBE010000099.1:0-1676 GCA_031430295.1 Phyllobacterium sp. | reverse complement strand
GGTGTCATCGACAGCCAAGTGCATTTCCGCGAGCCGGGCTTGGAGCACAAAGAAGATTTGGAAACAGGCTCGAGAGCAGCCGTTCTCGGCGGTGTCACCTCTGTTTTCGAAATGCCCAACACCAAACCGCTCACCACCAGCGACTCCGCCCTTGCCGACAAGATCACACGTGCCACGAACCGTATGCACTGCGATTTCGCATTCTGGGTCGGCGGCACGCGCGACAATGCCAAGGATGTTGCAGAGCTGGAGCGCCTGCCCGGCGCGGCTGGCATCAAAGTGTTCATGGGTTCCTCCACCGGCGATTTGCTGGTCGAAGATGATGAGGGCGTCGCTTCAATCCTGCGCAACACCCGCCGCCGCGCAGCCTTCCATTCGGAGGATGAGTTTCGCCTGCGTGAACGAATGCACCTGCGCGTACCCAACGACCCCTCCTCGCACCATGTCTGGCGCGATGATATCGCCGCCCTGCAATGCACACAGCGCCTCGTTTCAATCGCCAAAAAAGTCCACGCCCGCATCCATGTGCTGCACATCTCAACGCATCAGGAAATCGACTTTTTGGTGCAGCACAAGGACGTCGCCACCTGCGAAGCCACGCCGCACCATCTCACCCTGTCGTCAGATGATTACGCCCTCCTCGGTACTCTGTTGCAAATGAACCCGCCCGTGCGCGAAACCTTTCACCGCGATGGCGTATGGCGCGGCATCAGCCAAGGCATTGTCGATGTGCTGGGCTCAGACCACGCGCCGCATTTGCTGGATGAAAAAGCCAAGCCCTATCCAGACTCGCCCTCCGGCATGACAGGCGTGCAAACGCTGGTTCCCGTCATGCTCGATCATGTCAACGCCGGACGCCTCACCATCGAGCGTTTCGTCGATCTCGCCAGCCATGGCCCACAACGCATTTTCGGTATTGCCCGAAAGGGGCGCATCGCCGCTGGCTATGATGCCGATTTCACAATCGTGGACATGAAGCGCCGCGAGACCATTACAAACGCCCAAGCCGGTTCCCGCGCAGGCTGGACGCCATATCACGGCAAGAGCGTGCAAGGCTGGCCCGTGATGACGCTCGTGCGCGGGCAATTGGTAATGAGCAATGGCGAGATTGTAATGCCTAGCCAAGGTCAGACTGTGCAGTTTTCGGAGAGCTAATCACTCACCCGCCAAAAAGAACCGCCATTTCCCATCGGGCGATATCCCTGCGCGATAGAAAATATAAGATCCGAACGACTTCATATCGTCCACATCACCGGATGTGACAATCTTAAATAGTTCCACGCGCTGCTTTTCATCCAGCTTATCCAGCGGCACAGCAAAGAAATATGGCCAGACATAAAGCTCCTGCGGCGTGCCAATATCTAGATGCACGTAGCCAGATTCCATAATCTCCAAGAGAATCGCCAGAATTTCCTGACCGCCCTCATCACCGGAAAGGCTGAGCAAAAACTTCATAGGGTCGTCAGCACTCTCGCCGAGTGAAAGCTCGGTAACGTCGGGCCCGCTGCCAATCAAAAGCCGCAGGTTTTCCGGCTTACCGCTCTTGGCTGCTTCAACGATTTTATCATGCGTGGCACGCACTGCCTCAGGCAGTTTGCTCAAATCATATTAAACAGGCGGAATTGGGTCCGTCGGGGCCAAATGCGGCCGTGCCGGATCATTGGCATCACCTTCCG
>JANPBE010000098.1:0-4133 GCA_031430295.1 Phyllobacterium sp. | reverse complement strand
GACAACTGCATCAAATGCAAATTCATGGATTGCATCGAAGTGTGCCCGGTGGATTGTTTCTACGAAGGCGAAAACATGCTCGTCATCCATCCGGATGAATGCATTGACTGCGGCGTGTGCGAGCCGGAGTGCCCTGCGGATGCAATCAAGCCCGATACTGAGCCGGGCCTCGAAAAATGGCTAAAAATCAACGCCGACTATGCTGTGAAATGGCCAAATATCACCGCCAAGGGTGAGCCGCCTGCAGACGCTAAGGATTTTGACGGCATCGAAGGCAAGTTTGAGACCTATTTCTCAGCCGAACCTGGCGAAGGCGACTAATCGCCGTTCGTCCCAGACGAACGCCACACATATTAACCATAAGTTAACAGGCCAAACGCTGCGTAGCTTCGCCGCGTTAGCAATTTATTGATTCTTGAGGTTTTTTGTGCTAGGGGTGTTTCAAGCCACTGGCTGGACACAATTCTTTGCGCTACGCGCATATCATTGAAAGGCAAACATTGTAACCGGACTATCTCCCTTCCGGAGCGGCTTGCTTTTGTCTTTCAGTCAAAGCACCACTCCGAAATGTGTGATCCGGCCTCACTGTGCGCTCTTGTCCGCCATGCTCACGCCGATTTGGCATCACGATTTGGTTCCGCATTGTTTGGAACCGCGCATGGAGTACAAAGCATATGGTCGTCCAACCACAAAAGAAAACATCGACACGCAACGGCTTTAAGACAGGTGAGTTTATCGTTTATCCAGCCCATGGCGTCGGGCAAATTTCCTCCATTGATGAGCAAGTTGTCGCCGGTCACACGTTGGAACTCTTCGTTATTGATTTTGCAAAAGATAAAATGCGCCTCAAGGTTCCAGTCGCCAAGGCTGCAACAATTGGTATGCGCAAATTGTCTGAGCCTGATTATCTTGAGCGTGGCCTCAAGGTCATCCAAGGCCGTGCTCGCATTAAGCGCACCATGTGGTCCCGCCGCGCGCAAGAATATGATGCAAAGATCAATTCCGGCGATTTGATTGCCATCGCCGAAGTGGTACGCGACCTGTACCGCGCTGATACACAGCCGGAACAGTCTTATTCCGAACGCCAACTTTATGAAGCAGCGCTGGATCGTCTGGCCCGCGAAATCGCCGCCGTGCAGAAAATTTCTGACACAGAAGCCGTTCGCGTTGTTGAAGCCAACCTTGCCAAGGGCCCAAAGCGCGGCGCTAAGGTTGAGGAAGCAGAGCTTGAAGCTGACAATGATGAGCAAGAACAGGCCGCATAAGCCTCAAGACTTCGTTCTTTAGTATAAGGCTCGGCTAAAACCGGGCCTTTTCTATTTCCCTAGTCAAGACTCACAAATCCAAACCGCTACCCATCGCGTAAATCCCTCAGAAACAAACGGCGGCGCCACGCGCCAGTCGCATTTTTCAGGAGCATCAAATGGGAACGCAATACGCCAGCAGCGCCATGATGAAAGCAGCCAAGGCTGCGCCCTATCTGGAACGCGACGAGGAACATAACCTCGCCGTTCGTTGGAAAGAGATGCACGACCAGCAAGCCATGCACAAAATGGCCGCAGCCCATATGCGTCTCGTCATCTCGATGGCCGCAAAATTCCGCAACTATGGCCTCAATATGAGCGATCTTATCCAAGAAGGTCACATTGGCCTGCTCGAAGCCGCCGCGCGGTTTGATCCTAACCGCGAAGTACGCTTCTCAACCTACGCAACATGGTGGATACGCGCCTCGATACAGGATTACATCCTTCGCAACTGGTCCATCGTTCGCGGTGGTACAAGCTCTGCACAAAAGGCACTGTTCTTCAATTTACGCCGCTTGCGCGCCAAACTTTCCACCGGTCCCGAGCCACTTACAGGCGCTATGCTTTATGGTCAGATTGCCACCACCATCGGCGTCTCTGTCAAAGATGTTGTGACAATGGATCACCGTCTTTCAGGCCCGGATACATCGCTCAATGCGCCGATTGCCAGTGACGATGAAGGCAGCGCAGGCCGCATTGACTACCTCGTTGATAATCAACCACTACCGGATGAAGTGGTCACTGCGCTTGTGGATGGCGAGCGGCGGATGAAGTGGCTGAAAAATGCAATGGGCGTGCTCAACCCTCGCGAACTGCTCATTTTGAAGCGTCGGCGTTTGGAAGAAGAAACCACCACACTGGAAGATTTAGGCAATACGCTGGGGATATCTAAAGAGCGCGTACGCCAAATCGAAACGCGGGCGCTGGAAAAGTTAAAGGCATCACTGGTGCAGCTTGACCCCAAAATGGCAGCGGGTGCTTAGAGCATTTTAGAGCCTGATGGAACATCAGGCGGTTAAGAATAATGCGGCAAAACAAAAGCTTAGAGCGCAGTTCCGATTTGATCTGAACGTTAGTCGCTCGAAACCTACTGATCGGTGACAATCTTCACTTTGTCACCGGCAGAAACGGTTTGGCCAGCCGTCAACCCGTTTAATATCCGGAACAGGTCGAGTTTGCGCTCTGTTCCTGTCATCCGCGCCGCCAGCCCGCCAACAGTGTCACCAGCCTTGACAGTGACGATATGAATCCGCGACGGCTTCAGCGCGGCCCGCTCTTCCGGCGTCAAAACACGGAAACTCGAGGTTACCGCCTTGGCCACATCTGACAAACCCGTCGCATCCACAGGCGCAGCTATGAGGAAGCGATAAACCTTGCCGTTAACGCGCAAAATCGCCAGTTCAAACTGCCAGCGGTCCGCACGGGCTTTCGCTGTCAGGGCCTCATAGCCCGCAATCGTGGTTTGCTGAATGGTCGTTTCATCCAAGCCTGCCACCCAGCCGGATTTGATATAATCTATCAGTGGCGTCGTTTGTAAAAGCTCGACACCATCAAAGCGGATTGCCGTTTCACCCGGACCGGCTGAAAGCACAGCGTCCTTATTGTTTTCCGTGTCAAACCCGACAGGAATTTTGTAGGCGATACCAAGCCCGCCATGGATAAAGTCTTGGCCTCGCACATAGCCTTCCTCCGGGCTATCGCCGAACAGCAATCCGTCAATGCCAGCCAAATAGGCGTCGCGGTCCTTGTCGCCCGTGCCGGGCGGCCCTATCAGACGTGCATGACGCATCGCCAGTTCCACACGCTGCGGCGTGGAAGGATGGGTCGCCAAGAAGTCCAGCGACATGTCATCTTTGGTCGTTGATGTTCTAAAGTCCGTGTAAGCACCCAGTGAGGTGAGGAAGCGCGAAGCAGCAAACGGATCATAGCCCACGCTTCCGCTGTTCTTGATACCAATCGCATCTGCCTCAAGCTCTTGATTGCGCGAGAATTGCGCCAGCCGCAGCTTGCCGCGAATGTTGGCCTGCTTACCAACTTCGTCATCCTGTAGCACTTCAGAAACCACACGCTGCGCCAGAGTTGTATCTGCCTCCAGCTTTTGGCGCTGAATGCCGTGCTTGGCCGTCACATGCCCAATTTCATGGGCAATCACTGCTGCAAGTTCAGCGCTATCATTAGCCAATGCCAAAAGTCCGCGCGTCACATAAACATAGCCCCCCGGTAGCGCAAATGCGTTCACGCTTGGCGAATTGAGAATTGTAATGCGGTATGTCTGGTTCGGATCATTGGAGTTAATTGACAACCGGCCAACCACCTTGGCCACCATCCGCTCCAGCCTCGCATCCGGATATTCGCCGCCATATGTCGCTAAAATCTTCGGGTGCTGGCTGGCTGCAAGCTGAGAAAAACGGTCACCGCGTGAAACATTTTCAACTGTCATCGGCGTGGAGGATGGCGACAGCGTCACACCAAGATCATCAGCCGTCACATTTTTGCCGCCCGGCACTTCACCGGCAATATTAAGCACCTGGCAAGCAGACAGCAGCGCTACTGCGCCAAACGAAGCAAGGCGCTTTAGTGATCCCACTATGATTCTTTGTGACACTGCTTTTGACAATCTAATAGTCCGGCCCAAATTTGCGATTGCGAGTGTTGTCGCAAATCAATTACCCAAAAGTGTATCTGTAACTGGGCTGCCCGCCAACCCCGTCAAAACACTAGAATGAGTGAATACGGCCAAGTTCGGGCAAAAACTCATGACTTTGTGTCGCCCAAATAATTTCGGATAGGGTCAGGGGCATTTGGCCCCAGCATTTCGAACGCTTTGCC
>JANPBE010000097.1:0-1439 GCA_031430295.1 Phyllobacterium sp. | reverse complement strand
CCTTGATGCTGTCGCACTCGGTGCCTTCACTGTGCCGGGCGATGGTTCGTTGGATTTCGGCGCTATAGTGCAGAAGTTTGCACATTACGGCTATGAGGGCTGGTTTGTGGTCGAGGCCGAGCAAGATCCAAAGAAAAACCCGCCTTTGAAAATGGCACAGGTTGGCCATAAAGAATTGATGCGCGTTATGACGGCTGCGGGCTATACTGTTGAGACACAAGGTTTCCCTAACGCATAAGGCAAACGATGAATATCATACAGCCAGAACATCCCTTCTTTCGTCCCGCTTACCGCCGCATCATCACAGTGGCGGTAGCCGCCTCTTGGGCCGTCATGGAATGGACGATCAATGACCCGTTCTGGGCGCTGATTGCCACCTGCTTGGCAGGGCTGGCCTATTATGAGCTCATATTTAATTACAAATTGCCGCCTGAGGAGGCAGCGAAAGGTGATGAACCAGATGTCAAACCTTAAAGTCACCCAAAAGTCAGGCAATGGCCGTGTCGTGCATGTCACACCTCAGTCGGCGGGCTGGACCTATGTGGGCTTTGATTTGCATAAGTTGAATGTCACTGAGACGGCATCTGGCATTTCGCAAGACCAAGAAACCTGCCTTGTGTTCATAACTGGCAAAGGCGAAGTCAACGCCAGCGGAAACCTTGGCGTGCTTGGTGAGCGCATGTCCCCCTTCGAGGGCAAGCCATGGTCTGTCTATGTGCCAGCCGGTGTGAAATGGTCAGTCACAGCAACGACGACAGTAGAGCTTGCCGTTTGCACAGCGCCTTCGATTGACAACAAGCTGCCTGTAAGGGTCATTTCACCAGATGGATTGGGCCAAGAAACGCGCGGCAAAGGCACTAACACCCGCTATGTGACCAACATTTTGCCTGAAGGCGAACCAGCAGATTCTTTGTTAGTCGTCGAGGTCATCACCCCCGGCGGGAACACATCCAGCTACCCGCCACACCGCCACGATGAGGATGATTTGCCGCAACAATCATTCCTCGAAGAAACCTACTACCACCGCCTCAATCCGCCCCAAGGCTTCGCATTCCAGCGCGTTTATACTGACAAACGCGCAGACGGCACGCGCGAACTCGATGTTGCCATCGCCATCGAAGACGGTGACGTAACGCTGGTTCCCAAGGGCTATCACCCTTGCGCAGCCTGCCACGGCTACGATCTCTATTATTTGAACGTAATGGCCGGACCGACCCGCATTTGGAAATTCCACAACGCGCCTGAGCATCAATGGCTCATGAAAGCCTGAGCGAAAAAATTAAAAAGGCCAGCAAAACTGAACTGACCCCCGAAAGTTGGACACCAACTTTCGGGGTTTTCCATGAGCAAATATGGGTTTGAGTTCAAAGTTTCGGTGGCTGAGCGCTATCTTGTTGGTGATTTGGGTTACGAGGCTGTTGGCCACTTGTTTGGCGTTC
>JANPBE010000096.1:0-3710 GCA_031430295.1 Phyllobacterium sp. | reverse complement strand
CGCGATTTCCGGCGGCACAGGCAAGGCAACCGCCGCTGCGCCTGCACCGTCAGTCGCTGCACCTGCCGCCGCGCCAAAGGGCATGTCGGACGATCAGGTTCTAAAGCTATTTGCCGAAGGTTCCTACGAACTCGTCGCCCACGATGGTATGCGCAAAACCATCGCCAAGCGCTTGCAAGAATCCAAGCAAACCATCCCGCATTTCTACGTCTCGGTGGACTGCGAACTCGATGCGCTTTTGGCGCTGCGCACCCAGCTTAACGCTGGCGCACCAGTGACCAAGACTGAAAAGGGCGATGTTCCGGCCTACAAAATTTCGGTCAATGACATGGTCATCAAAGCTATGGCGCTTTCGTTGCGCGATGTGCCAAACGCCAATGTGTCGTGGACTGATACCAATATGGTCAAGCACAAACACGCCGATGTTGGCGTGGCTGTCTCCATTCCGGGCGGCCTCATCACCCCGATTATCCGCTCGGCCGAACTGAAAACCCTTTCCGCCATTTCGCTAGAAATGAAGGATCTCGGCGCGCGCGCCAAGGGTCGTAAGCTGAAGCCCGAAGAATATCAGGGCGGCACAACAGCCATTTCCAACATGGGCATGATGGGCGTGAAAAACTTCGCCGCCGTCGTAAACCCGCCCCACGCCACCATTCTGGCCGTAGGTGCAGGCGAAGAGCGCGTTGTCGTAAAGTCCGGCGCAATGGTTATCGCGAACGTGATGACCGTGACGCTTTCGACAGATCACCGTGCCGTAGATGGTGCCTTGGGTGCCGAGCTGCTCGGTGCGTTCAAACGCTATATCGAAAACCCGCTGAGCATGTTGGTTTAGCTCTTACTCTTAGCCTTCCCCCTTGTGGGGAAGGTGTCGGCGGAGCCGACGGATGGGGGTGGTGGTGAAAATGCGGAGTTGTAAGAATGGCATGGAATCAGGAGCGAGGTGCTAAGTCAACCAAAGCCGCAGCATCAAATGCCACGCTACTTCGCAAATCTATGACAGATGCGGAAAAGCGTCTCTGGAATGGTTTGCGTTACGAGTTGGACTTACCAACCGGCGTTCACTTCCGCCGCCAGTTTGCGATTGGGAACTACATTGTTGACTTCGCTTGCATGCAACATCGGCTGATTATTGAAGTGGATGGACCAATACACGATGCACTCAATCAGGCTGTGCGTGACGAAGTGAGAGACAAGTTTCTAAAGCAGGAAGGTTTTACTGTTTTGCGCCTTACCAACGAAGAAGTGCTCGTGAGACGGCCTGCGGTTCTTAATTCTATCGTTGCTTCACTTGCTATCACCACCCCCATCCGTCGGCTTGCGCCGACACCTTCCCCGCAAAGGGGAAGGCTGGAGATCCACCCATGAAAACCATCCTTTGCTTCGGCGACTCCCTCACGTGGGGTTTTGAGGCTGAAACCCATAAGCGCCATGCTTTTGAAAAGCGCTGGCCGAATGCGCTGGGCGCGGCGTTGGGCGAGGGCTATCGCATTATTGTTGAAGGCTTGAACGGCCGCACGACCGTGCATGATGATAATCTGGTTGATGAAATGCGCAATGGTGCCAAGGCTTTACCGATGCTGCTCTCCTCGCACCAGCCGCTGGATTTAGTCATCATCATGCTTGGCTCCAATGATTTGAAGCACCCATGGTGGTCACGCGCTTCCGATGCGCGGCGCGGGATGCAGCGGCTTATTGAGATCACCCAGCGCTTTCCCTATGGCGTTGGTATGCGTGAGCCGAAACTTCTCATCATGGCACCGCCAGCGGTAATACACACCGAAAATGCTGATTTCGATGCCATGTTCAGCCACGGTATCAAGGAAAGCCAAAAATTCGCCGCCGAGTATAAGGCACTGGCCAAGACATTCGACATCGCGTTTTTCGATGCCGGATCAGTCGTGGTTGCCGATCCGCGCGATGGCATCCATTTAGATAGCGACAACACACAAAAACTGGGCCAAGCGCTCGCGCCAACTGTGCGCGATTTGCTGGAAGGATAAAGCACATGGCAAACGCATATGACGTCATCATCATCGGTTCCGGCCCCGGCGGCTATGTCACGGCCATCCGCGCCGCGCAGCTGGGCCTGAAAACCGCCATCGTCGAGCGCGAGCATATGGGCGGCATCTGCCTCAATTGGGGCTGCATTCCGACCAAAGCCTTACTGCGTTCGTCCGAAATCCTGCACTTCGCCGAGCACGCCAAGGACTATGGCCTCGTGCTGAACGGCACGATCACGCCCGATGTGACGGCGGTAGTCGCCCGTTCGCGCGGCGTATCGGCCCGTCTCAATGGCGGCATTTCGTACTTGATGAAAAAGAACAAAGTCGATGTCATTTGGGGTGAGGCCAAGCTTTCCAAGCCAAACGAAATCATTGTCGGCAAGACAACCAAAGCCCCCATGCTGCCGCAGCATCCAGCGCCCAAGGGCACACTGGGCGAGGGCACTTACACCGCCAAACACATCATCCTCGCCACAGGCGCACGCCCGCGTGCGCTGCCCGGCATAGAGCCGGATGGCAAGCTGATATGGACATATTTTGAAGCCATGGTGCCGCAAGCACTGCCGAAGAAACTGCTCGTTATGGGCTCGGGCGCCATCGGCATCGAGTTCGCCTCCTTCTATCACGGCATGGGCTGCGATGTGACGGTGGTGGAAGTCATGCCGAGTATCATGCCTGTGGAAGATGCCGAAATCTCCGCCTTTGCCCGAAAGATGCTGGAAAAATCCGGTCTCAAAATCATGACCGAAGCCAAGGTTTCAAAAGTTGTCAAGGGCGCGGATAGCATCACCGCGACCATCGAGACCAAAGACGGCAAAACACAGGAAATCACAGCAGATCGACTGATTTCCGCTGTTGGCGTCATCGGTAATATCGAAAACCTCGGCCTCGAAGCACTAGGCATCAAGACGGATCGCGGCTGCGTGGTAATCGACGGTTATGGCCGCACCAACGTGCCCGGCGTCTATGCCATCGGCGATGTTGCCGGCCCTCCTATGCTCGCCCACAAGGCCGAGCACGAAGGCGTCATCTGCGTAGAGAAAATCGCTGGCCTGCCGAATGTTCATCCGATGGATAAGTCGCTCATCCCCGGCTGCACCTATTGCCACCCGCAGGTTGCCTCAGTCGGCATGACCGAAGCCAAAGCCATCGCTGCGGGTCGCGAAATCCGTGTCGGCCGCTTTTCGTTCGCCGCCAATGGCAAGGCTATTGCACTTGGCGAGGATCAGGGCATGGTCAAAACCATCTTTGACAAGAAAACCGGCCAGCTCATCGGTGCACATATGGTCGGTGCGGAGGTGACTGAACTCATCCAAGGCTTCGTCGTGGCCATGAATTTGGAAACCACCGAAGAAGAGCTAATGCACACCATCTTCCCGCACCCAACGCTTTCAGAAATGATGAAAGAAAGCGTGCTGGATGCCTATGGACGGGTGCTGAACGCTTAAAGGCATAAACTACCCATTGCGCCGTCATTCCGGGGCCGCAAAGCGGAACCCGGAATCCAGAGCTGTGGACTATGAAAGTAAAGTGCGATGTCGGCGATGTCTCATTAAATTCAACTGATTAGCGAACGACCAGCAAGAGAAATATCAGCCATCCATCTCTGGATTCCGGCTCTGCGCTTCGCTTGGTCGGAATGACGGCTTTTCAATGACGATCCCCGCTGGACCTTCATTACCAACCTGCTAACATACCCAATAAGGG
>JANPBE010000095.1:0-6941 GCA_031430295.1 Phyllobacterium sp. | reverse complement strand
CCTGTTAGCCGCGACAGGGCAAAGAAGGACTTTCGCGCGTTGTGAGCGATGTCGAACATTCCTTCACCTTTTCCTGTTAGCACTCCAACAACTTTTCTAACGCGAAACGGTTGCGAATTCACAAACGCGGCGACATTTTATTTTCGGGGACCACACGGCATGGCGCAAAATGAATATCAGTGGAGCGTGCGGCCCCTGTCTGAAGCGATGGCGCTGTGGGACACACCGGATCTGATTTATCCCACGCCGCAAGGGGCAAGCTGGGTGCAAGGCTATGCGCACAGTGTGAACCCGGGGACAATTGTTATCGTGGCGATGCGCGAGGGCGCGGTGCAGTTTTTCCTGCCGCTCGAAGTGGTGCATAAGGCGACGTTGGCGGCGGCGCGGTTTCCGGGCGGGAGCCATGCCAATGAGAACTTTGCGCCTGCGACGCGCTATTTTTGCGAAAATCCGCCGTTGGATATTGCCAAGGACATTATCACTGCGGCCCGTGCTGTGCGGCCTGACATTGATCTTATCGCGTTGGAGCGGTTATTGCCTTCGATAGACGGGGTGGCCAATCCACTCGTGGTGGCCAATAGCACGACCAGCCCGAATGTGGCGCTTTCGTTCAAACTTGAAAAAGATTTCGCCACGCTGCTGGCCAAGCATAATGGGCCGAAGCGCCTCAAGAAAATGCGCCAAATGGACCGGCGGATGCAGGATCGCGGTGGGTGGCGGTTTGTTAAGGCGGATAATTGCGAGGAAGTGAACCGGCTACTCGATGCGTTTTTTGCACTGAAATCCGCGCGTCTCAAAGAAATGGGCGTCAAGGATGTATTCCGCGATGGCGATGTGCGTACTTTTTTCATGGGTCTTTTTGCCAAGGGACTGACGACTGGCGAGCACGAAGTTTTTGGCCTTGAAGTGGGCGGGGACATTGTCGCGGTGGCGGGGTGCTCTGTACGCGGCCGTCAAATCACCGCAGAATTTGGCGGCATAACCGCCGCCGACCGTCAGCTTTCGCCGGGCGATATTTTATATCACAAGCTGATTGAGGACAGTTGCACGCGCGGATTTGAGACGTTTAACTTCGGCGTTGGCGATGAGTTTTATAAGCGCCGCTGGTGCGACATGGAGCTGTGGCATTTCGATACGGCGCTACCACTGACGCTCAAAGGCCGTGTTGCGGCGCTGACATGGCGCGGTGTGGCATCGGTGAAACGGTCGATTAAGTCGAACCAAAAACTATTTGCTGTGATTAAGAAGCTGCGTGGGATGAACAAGGCTGCGCCGGTTGAAAGTGAGTAGAAGTGGCCTGGGTTTTAAGCAAAATAAAGCACCGGCATTGCACACGACCGTGGCACCCCTCTCTGTCCTGTCGGACATCTCTCCCTCAAGGGGAGAGATCGGCGCACCGCCGTTTGTTGTTATTTTTCAATTATTTATGCCAAGTGCAAAATTAGAAATTTAGCGAAAGCAGTGGTGCCAGCGATCTCTCCCCTTGAGGGCGAGATGTCGGCGAAGACGACAGAGAGGGGTGCCACGGTAAAGAGCAAAGCAGGTGCCAGCGCTTACCCACTTAGCTGCGGCACCAAATCAGTTGAAGAAGGAATGACGGAGCTCTTGACTTAAGCCACATTCCTATCCGGCATAGGCTCATGTGAATCGCCACCAAGCGGTGAGACCAAAATCAGATCATCAAAACCTGCGGCGATCAAATCCGTCATGGCGGCAAGTGCGGCCTTATGGTCGATATCCACTACACTGACCAGCAGGCCGGAGCCGGGTACGACGAGGCGTTTCACGCCGCGCGCTGTTGTCGGGCCGCATTCGACGATGACCATGTCATAGGCTGAAACCAGCGCATTGATAATCATCGGCAGACGCTCGACCGCGCGGGCAGCTTTAGCCGTATCGCCTGTGCCGGTCGGGATGACGTGGGCGTCGGAGTAAACGTCGTTATGGATGATGTCGCCAAATTGGGCGGACCCTGCTAGGAGATTGGTGATGCCAGCCAGCGCCAGGCCGTCAGTCATCGGGCGGGCGGCGGCGGAGTTTGCGGTCAAATCAAGCAAGATGACCTTCAGGCCTTGGTCTGAAATGTTGCGGGCGAGCAGGATGGACGAGGCGGACGCCTCATCGCCCTCCGGCGAGATGACGACGGCACAGGTTGCGCCCTCATTGATGAGACGCGCAGCGACGGCACTGATTGAGAGCTCGGGGTCAATGGTGTTGTCTTCCTCAACGGGATCTTCCAGTATTACAGGCTTGACCATTGTGGTCTGCGCATTGGCGGCGACAGGCGCAGCAGTAACATCAATACCCTGCCCGTCTGTGACTTCCACGACAGGTGCAGCGACTACCAACGCTTTTGTGCGCACTGCGTTGCCGGAAAACAACTCTCTTAGCAGCGTGATAATTGAAAGCAGCAAAAGCGAGGCAACGAATGTTGCAGACACAATCGGGATCAATTTCGGAAAATAAGATTGCGAGGGCACCATGGAAGGTGCGGAGATTTTCGCATCCGGCTTTTGATTGGCAAGATTGCTGCGAGCTTGCGCTTCCTTATAGCTTAGCTCACGGTCGGCGAGCAGAGAGCGGGAGGCTTTGAGGTCTTCCTCCAAGCGCTGCAATTCAACCTCGTCATCGCCAACGCGTGAGGATTCCGCCTTTGAGCCATTGATTTTGCTCTGCAATTCGCTTTCGCGCAAACCAGCGGTTTTGGCTTCGGTTTCCAAGCTTTTCAGAATCTTTGATGCTTCGTTGCGGATTTGACCATCCAAATCAGCAAGCTGCGAACGCAGGCCTTTGATGCGCGGGTGGCTATCGAGTAGCGTTGTCGAGAGGTCGGCAATCTGGCTTTTCAAGGTCACTTGCGCGTTGCGCAACTGCTGCATCAGGTTTGATGACAGCACTTCCGGAACGGAATCTATGGAGCCGCCAGCATCCAGCACGGCGCGAATGGACTGCGCTTTGGCTTCAGCATTGGCGCGTGCCGCCTTCACGCGGGACATTTCTGTCGATAGTTCAGACAGGGACTGCGTGGACAGCGCCGTATTATTTTGGCCCATCAAAATATCATGTTCGGAACGATAAGCCGCGACATTGGCAGCGCTTTGCTGCACTTCTTTTTTCAAGCGGTCTATTTCTGGCTTCAACGTCGCTATGGCAGACGTGACGTCACCTTGTTTTTCGGCGCGCTTTTTATCCAGATAGGCTTCGGCGATAGCCTGCGGCACGGCGGCCGCCATGGTTGGGTTTTTGGACGAAAACTCAATGACGATAACGCGGGTGCTTTCGGCAAGATAGATATTGAGGTTGTCGCGTACCTTGGCAATGACGCTGTCCTTCAGGCCCAACTCGGGATTGCGGCCAAGCATATTCATGATCTTGTCCGTAACCGAAAGACTGGAAACGGGATCAAACTCCGGGTCAGTACTGAGTTTCAACTTATCAACGACGGTGCTGAGAACATCGCCGGAGTTCATCAACTCGACTTGCGACTTCACGCCTTCAGCATCTAAAATCGGACGTGTTTCATCGACGCTGCCACTATCGAGGCTGGTCAGCCTGGTCTCGCCTACTGTGATAAGTACCTTGGTTTGGGCTTTGTATTTTGGCGACACCATCAGCACGGCACCAGCGGTCAGCCCCGTCAGCACCAGCGAGGTGAACAGGATTTTGCCCTTGTTGCGCCACAGGCTTTTGAACAGGCTGGCGACATCAATATCCAGCTCGCCGTCCATGGGGTTAACACCTGACATCACACATACTCCGAAACACACGTGGAGCTAAAGTAAACGCATATGGTAACTCATGCGTTAACGCGGCTTGGTTTCACATTCGCACTTTTTACAGGCAATCGGGCGAGGCTTAACCGCCCATTAACCCTAATCAAACGATAACAGGGAGAGTTGAGACCATTGTTGTCTCGCATTGTCGTTTGGGTATTTGCGCATGATACGTGTTTTAGGATTGATCCTTGCAGTTTGCAGCATCGCGATAAGCGGTTGCACATCCTATCGCCCTGCCCCCGCCGCTTTTCATGAAGCGTTGGAAAAGCCTTATGTACTGGATGCGGGCGACCGTGTGCGCGTTACGGTGTTTGACCAAGCCAATTTGACGAATACTTATGCCGTTGACCAATCCGGCTATTTGGCCTTCCCGCTTGTCGGTTCGGTGCCGGCGCGCGGGCGCACGGCCAAGCAGCTTGAGGCTGATATTGCTGCGCAGCTACGCCAAGGTTATTTGCGCAACCCCGATGTTTCCGTTGAGATTGATCGCTACCGTCCAATATTCGTTTTGGGCGAAGTGGGTGCAGCGGGGCAATATTCGTTTGTGCCCGGCATGACGGTGCAAAAAGCTATCGCGGTTGCCGGTGGCTATTCCGCCCGCGCGACACAGGATAGTGTTGATATCACCCGCTCGATAAACGGCAAGGTAATGACAGGCCGCGTGTTGATTTCTGATCCAATTTTGCCGGGCGACACGATATATGTGCGCGAACGGTTGTTCTAATCGTCTATGGCATCCCCACAAAAACCACTTCGCATCGTGCATTGCTTTCGCAACCCTGTCGGGGGAATTTTTCGGCATGTGCGCGATTTGGTCGATGCGCAAATTGCATCAGGCCATGAGGTTGGCATTGTGTGCGATTCCACAACCGGCGGCGCTTATGAAGCGCAGCTTTTCAAATCTATCGAGCCAAAGCTAGCGCTTGGCTTAACCCGCGTTGCCATGCAGCGCCATATTGGCCCCGGCGATCTTGTTGCCGCGTGGCGGACATATAAAGCAGTCAAAAATTTGCATCCGGATGTGTTGCATGGGCACGGCGCCAAAGGCGGTGTTTATGCGCGTGTTTTCGGATCAGTGTTACGGGTATTCAGGTCTCGCGTAGCCCGTTTTTATTCTCCCCATGGCGGTAGCCTGCACTATGATGCGGATACGCTTTCGGGGAAAATCTTCTTTCTGATTGAGCGGATTTTAGGCCGGTTCACCGACCAGATATTGTTCGTGGCGGACTATGAGCGCGTGACATATGCGGCAAAGATTGGCCCGCCGCGCAATGCTGTCGTGATATATAACGGGCTGCGGCCAGCTGAATTTGAACCAGTTTTGCCAGCGTCTGATGCGGCAGATTTTCTATACATCGGCATGATGCGCGATTTGAAGGGTGTTGACCTGTTCATTGAGGCGCTAGATTTGGCGTCCAAACAGGTGGGCAAACCGCTGAGTGCGGCCATGGTTGGCGATGGCGATGACTTGGCGAAATATAAGCAACAGGTCGCCAGTTTAGGCATGACTGAGCGGGTCACGTTTTATGAGCCGATGCCTGCGCGCGAGGCGTTTGAACTTGCTAACGCTATTGTTGTGCCTTCGCGGGCCGAGGCGATGCCCTACATTGTGCTGGAAGCGGTTGCCGCCGGAATGACGATGATTGCCACCCGCGTTGGCGGTATCCCTGAGATTTTAGGCGTCGATAGCGCAGCGCTTTGCGAGGTGAGCGCGGCTGGTATTGCGGCTCTGATGGTCAAACAAATGACGATGCCTGATGTGTTGAAAAAAGCCATGCCTATCGGCGCGGCGATGAAAGCTAAATTCGGTGTTGATGTGATGGCGCGGCAGATTGAAGAGCGCTACCGGACTGTGTTGGGGCAATGATATGTGCAGCACAATTTCGGCCGACAGACACTGGTTCTTAAGCCCTTTGGCTTATGCATTAGTCATGCTGAATATTCAGGTGTTGCCATGAACCAAATTGATCCCTCCAAGCGCTTTAACGCCGATGCCGTGCGGGCGCATGATGGCGGCGCGCCGGATGCTGCGCGCAAATCCGAGCTGAATGACATTGCCGAGCAAGTGGCGATGCAATATCGCGCGGATTCAACCTCGCCGGTGATCGTGACAGGCATGTTGCGGCTGGCCGAATTTGGCATGTTGGTGGTGCTTGGATTTGCCATTTATATAATTTATGTCGGCGTTCGCAAAGAGTTTTTATGGCAATATCCAGCGGCGATTTTTGCTGGTTCCGCGCTGTTTGTCATCATCATGGAAATGTCGGACGGCTATCAAATACCGGCGTTGCGCAATCCATGGAGCCAAATCGGGCGCATATTATTTTCTTGGGCGGGCGTGTTTGCGCTGCTGGCGCTGGCTGGGTTTTTCCTGAAACTATCTGCTGAGTTTTCCCGCGTTTGGCTGGCCTCGTGGTTTGGCGGCGGGTTCCTGCTGCTTGTTACCGTGCGCTTGGTGCTGTCACGCATTATCCGGCGTTGGGGCCGCAACGGTAAAATGGAACGCCGTGCGCTGATTGTCGGCGGCGGGCCGAATGCCGAAGGACTAATACGTTCCCTAGAAGCGCAGCCGGACAATGACATTCGCATTTGCGGCATTTTTGACGACCGCGATGATGTGCGCTCGCCCCCTGTGGTGGCTGGCTATCCGAAGCTGGGCACCATCGGCGAGCTGATTGAATTTGCACGTATCGCCCGCATTGATATGCTGATTGTGGCGCTGCCACTGACAGCGGAATCGCGCGTGTTGACGCTGCTCAAACGCCTCTGGGTGTTGCCAGTGGATATTCGTCTTTCGGCGCATTCCAACAAGCTACAATTTCGCCCGCGCTCCTATTCTCACATCGGCTCTGTGCCGATGCTGGATATTTTTGATAAGCCCATCAATGATTGGGACAGTGTCGCCAAGCGGGCGTTTGACGTGTTCTTCAGCGTGCTCGGTATTATCGCTTTGTCGCCGATCATGCTGATAACAGCGATTGCGATTAAGCTGGATAGCCCCGGCCCCGTGCTGTTCAAACAGAAGCGTCACGGTTTCAACAATGAAGAAATTGAAGTGCTCAAGTTCCGCTCGATGTACACCGACATGAACGATCCGATGGCGAAGAAAGTGGTGACCAAAGGCGACCCACGCGTCACCCGCGTTGGGCGCTTCATCCGTAAGAC
>JANPBE010000094.1:0-17783 GCA_031430295.1 Phyllobacterium sp. | reverse complement strand
CACAACTGCCTCTTCCAATGAGGAGAACGAATTGGCCCGAACACCGGTAAAAAGCAGGCTTTTGCGCAAAGAAGCGCCTGAAACGATGCAATCGCCTGAAACCAGTGAGGAAATCGCTGAGCCGCGACGGCCATCTTCATCATGTACAAACTTCGCCGGTGGCTTGATCTCAGCATAGGTCCAGATTGGCCATTCCTTGTCGTACAAATCCAATTCCGGAGTGATGTCCGTGAGGTCAATATTGGCTTCCCAATAGGCATCAATCGTTCCCACATCGCGCCAATAGGCTTCGCGCTCAAAGGAAGAGCGGATGCAGGATTTGGCAAAACGATGTGCGACAGCCTTACCGTTGGAAACGATATAAGGGATGATATCCTTACCAAAGTCACGCGAGGATGAAGGATCAGCGGCATCGCGCTTTAGCTCTTCCATCAGGAACTTAGTCTTGAAAACATAAATGCCCATGGAGGCAAGCGCCAAATCCGGCTGACCGGGAATGGCTGGCGGATCTTTCGGCTTTTCAACGAAGGCCACAACTTGGTCTTTGTCGTCAACGTGCATCACGCCAAAGCCCGTGGCTTCCATGCGCGGCACTTCAAGACAGCCGATGGTGACATCCGCATTTTGATCGACGTGCTGGCGCAGCATCAATTCATAGTCCATTTTGTAGATATGGTCGCCCGCCAAAATGATAATGTATTCAGGGCCATAGCTCTCAATAATATCAATATTTTGGAACACGGCATCAGCAGTACCGGCATACCATTGGTCTTCCGAAACGCGCTGGCTGGCGGGCAGAATATCGAAACTTTCGTTACGTTCAGGCCGCAAGAAGTTCCAGCCGCGCTGCAAATGGCGGATGAGCGAATGCGCCTTATATTGCGTGGCAACGCCCATGCGGCGAATACCTGAATTGAGCGCGTTAGAAAGCGCAAAATCGATAATACGGCTCTTGCCGCCGAAATAAACGGCTGGCTTGGCACGCATATCGGTCATTTCCATCAAGCGCGAACCGCGCCCGCCTGCCAGCACGTAGGCCATGGCATCGCGGGCAAGTGGATGTGAATATCTTTTTTCCATGTGGTCTCCTCCCAAAGTCCGAAGTTAAAAATTTAAGTCCATTAAAGTCTATCGAGAACCGGTCGGCAAGCGCCCGAAGTGGATACGCCGCGCGTGCGCAAAGCGATCGAAATCAATCCGACTCCCATACGAAGATGAGGGTGGCGAGCGGCGGGATGTTAATCATGGCAGATGCAGGCTGGCCGTTGAAGCCTGCGCCGTCTGCGATGATCACACCGCCATTGCCTTTGCCTGAGCCGCCGTAAATCGCGGCATCGGAATTGATAACTTCGCGCCAGCGACCCTTGGCTGGTAGCGGCAATGAGTAGCCTTCGCGCGGGACCGGCGTGAAGTTTGTGACGACGGCTGCGGCGGGCGCATCGCCTGCAAAGCGCGCCCATGCAAACACTGAGTTTGCCGCGTCATCAGCGATCAACCAGCTAAAGCCTTCGCCCTCGCAGTCGCGGCCATGCAGTGCTGGAAAGTCGCGGTAGGCGCGGTTGAGATCGCGCACCAGTAAGCGCACACCCTCATGCGGCGCTTCGTTCAGATGATGCCAGTCAAGACCGCGCGCCTCGCTCCATTCTTGGCGTTGGGCAAATTCCTGGCCCATGAACAACAGCTTCTTGCCCGGATAGCCCCACATGAAACCATAGTAGGCGCGAAGGTTGGCGAACTTCTGCCAGTCATCGCCCGCCATTTTGGTGAGCAGTGACCCTTTACCATGCACCACTTCGTCATGGCTCAAAGGCAGCACAAAATTTTCCGAGAATGCGTACAAAAGACCAAACGTCATCTCATTATGGTGATGCTTGCGATGCACGGGTTCACGCTTCAAATATTCCAGCGTGTCGTGCATGAAACCCATGTTCCACTTGAAGCCGAAGCCCAAGCCACCATCATAAACCGGCTTGGAAACGCCGGGCCATGAGGTTGATTCCTCCGCAATCATCATAAAGCCGGGACGTGCCGCGTAGGCCTGCTTATTTGCCTCTTGCAGGAAGCTAACAGCTTCCAAATTTTCGCGCCCGCCATGCTCATTGGCAATCCACTCGCCTTCCTTGCGGGAATAATCAAGGTAAAGCATGGAGGCCACCGCATCGACGCGCAGCGCATCAACATGGAAACGCTCGGCCCAGAAAATCGCATTGTTCACAAGGAACGAGCTGACCTCTTTGCGGCCAAAATTATAAATCGCGGTGTTCCAATCCGGATGGAACCCCTTGCGCGGATCGGCATGTTCATAAAGCGCCGTGCCATCAAAGTTGGCAAGTCCGTGGCTGTCAGTCGGGAAATGGGCGGGAACCCAATCCAATATCACCCCAAGGCCAACCTTATGCGCACCATCAACAAAGCGGGCAAACGCTTCCGGATCACCAAATCGGGCCGACGGCGCGTATAGGCCGGTGGTCTGATAGCCCCATGATGGATCATAAGGATGCTCAGAATTTGGCAGGAATTCGTTATGGGTAAAGCCCATATCGACGCAATAGGGAATGAGCTGATCGGCCATTTCATCAAATGACAGGAACGATCCATCACTACGGCGACGCCATGAGCCGGGATGAACCTCGTATATTGACATCGGCTGCCGGCGGGCATCGACAGTGCCCCAATGTTTGGAATGTGCCTCGTCGTTCCATTTATGATCGAGCGGGCGGGCAACCACAGAGGCAGTGTTCGGGCGAAGCTCAGACTGGAACGCGAATGGATCGGCCTTTAGCGGCAGGACCACGCCATCACGGCTGACGATTTCATATTTATACGGCTCACCGGCATGAACGCCGGGAATGAAGATTTCCCAAATGCCGGTATCTGTGCGGCAACGCATGGCGTGGCGGCGGCCATCCCAGCTATTAAATGAGCCGACTACCGACACGCGCCGCGCATTGGGTGCCCAGACCGCGAAGTGAACGCCGTCCGCACCTTCATGGCTCATCACATGCGCGCCGAGCTTATCAAATAGCCGCAAATGCGAGCCTTCGGCGATGTAATAATCATCCATTGGCCCAAGCACGGGGCCGAATGAATAGGGATCTGCGAATGACCAATCGCCATGTCTGGCTTTAGCTAAATAACGAATGGGCTGGCGGGAGGTGACGGATAGCGGGCCTTCGAAAATACCCGCGCTATGAACTTGGACGAATGTACCGACTGACTTGCCATCAAAGGTGACAGCCTCAATTGTTTCCGCGCCGGGCGCAAACACGCGGCCCATCCAGTTTTTATCAGAACCAAAAATACCGAGAATTGAAAAGGGATCAAAATGGCGCCCTTGGGCAATCGCATCCAACGCCTCCACCATCTGGGTGGCGCGCAAGGCTTCCGCTTTTGCTTTCGCATCGGCCTTAGAGATCGTGGTCTTAACTTTAGATGCCATGGGTCATCCCCTCCCAAGGATGAAAGTAACGCCGAATTGAAAGCGGTTACAAGCGCTAAAAGACTGCCCTGCAAACAAATTTTTCAACCCGGATTTGCTTCGTGACTGACTATCATACGGAAACGCTTAAATAGGCAAGTGCATAGCTTGCAGGACAGCTATGCGTATTTGAGATGTTAAGGGTGGCGACGATATGAGGCGCGCCGAAGTTATTTGGCGGCACAGAAAATATCTCGTGATCCGAGATTTATGTGAAAAACACTTTTAGTATATTTTTTAGTCAACAGTCGGACTAAAGCAGTTCAACCACTCACCTAGACGGCATTTCCGGCGGGGCATCATTATGGAAATATTCAACGCATTAGGCTTTCGCTGGGACCGCCTAATCCTACCACAACACATTTCAACACACTCGTTGGAGCGGGTGTGTTTTCGATTTCATAAAATGTTGCCGGAATTTGTCTGGGATGCCAGTTTTCTCGAAGGTAACCCGTTTACATTCCCGGAAGTGAAAACACTGCTTGATGGCGTGACCATTGGCGGGCGAAAATTATCCGACCAAGAGCAGGTTCTCAATCTCGCTGAAAGCGCAAAGGCGCTTTTAGCATTAGTCCGGCAGGGCAAATTTGCACTGGATAAGGCAACCTTCGTTCATCTACACGGTCTGGTCGCCCGCAATGAAGCGCTGGAATGGGCGGTGTTTCGCGGCGAGGGCAAGGAAACAAATTATACGCCTGATGTCAGCCTTGGTGAGCAAGGTCGCCATAGCCCGCTTCCAACAATTTCGGGCGCACCGGTTTTGAACGCTGTTTTCTCTAAGGGCATAGCCGCGTTGCAGACAGAAGTACCAAATCCCTTTGAAAAGTCACTGGCATTCTTTTTGTTCGGCGCGTTACAGCAATTCTTTTTCGACGGCAACAAACGAACATCGCGCTTTATGATGAACGGAATGCTCATGTGTGCGGGCATAGATGCAATCAGCGTTCCCGCTGCGAAGGCTCAAGAATTTAACGAAAAGATGGTCCGTTTTTACGTTGGCAAAGATGGCAGCGAAATGATGGTGTTTTTAGCCGGATGTCATCCTGATGCCGGGATTTTGTTGTAAATTCACACAAGCCGCGAAATTGCTGTCTCCAACCAAATGATCTGTTTGCCCGTCTGTTCTACGACTTTCCCCGACCGGATTGTCGCGACCAATTCATGGGAGACACCGCTGTTGTCAAAGATTAAGCAGTGGTCGGCGATGGCGGCTGCAATTGGCAAATTGGCAAAGGTTTTGTCAAAACGGCGGATTTGATCTTTTACGGGGATGTCGTGACCGCCCGAACGAACGCGCTTTGCGACGCGGTCAATAGAATAGGCAACGCTTTCAACACCGACAAATACAAGGTTTACCGTAAAACCCGCCTCCTTTGCTCGCCTCATTGTGTTTAGGATTTCAGTGCTGGACAGGGTGGATTCGCGTGTGAATGTTTCGCCATTGTCGATATATCTGCGGCAGCGCTCCAGCGCTTCGCGTCCGGCGCGATAGTCTCTCGTATTGTCTGGGCCGTCGAGACCCTTAGCAATAATGTCAGGATTAAGAAAAACACCGGTTCTAATACCCAGAAACCCCAACTCTTCGAAAATCGTTGATTTACCAGAGCCATTCGGTCCAGCGATCACAGTCAAGTTGGGATGGCCTTTGTGGCTCAAACTATTCGGCCGCAGCCAGTGCGCCATCGTTTGGCCGTGTCATCGTTTCTGTAAACGAGCCGTCCGGCCATTCCCACATAGGCTTGCCATTATGCTGGACCGGCCAAGGTTCGCCCGCCGCAAGTGACTCGCGTTTTCGCCGCGCCACGCCTTTTTGGACTATGGCTTCAATCTCACGGGGTTGCAGTCCCCAGACTTTGATTTCACTTGTCATGTGTTTTACCTCATAACTGTGGGTGGACTATATCTCAGGTTTAGACGCGCTCCAAACAAAAAAGGCGCGGACACCGCGCCTTTCAAGATCAGATGTACACGCTATTAGACATAGCGATTAACGATGTTCTCCAGCAATTCCTGTTTGCCGGAGCGTGGCTGCGGGTTGAGGTGATCGGCCTCCACGCGGGCTGCAATTTCCTCTAACGAGCGCTTGCCCGAAAGCATGGCTTTGGCCTCCGCGCTGTTCCAACCGGCATAACGGTCTTCGACTTGGGAAATGAGCGCCTTGTCTTCAAACATTTTTGCCGCCGCCTTAAAAGCGCGGGCGCAGACGTCCATGCCGCCGATATGGCCGATGAGCAAATCTTGCGGATCGATTGATTGACGGCGCAGCTTGGAGTCAAAGTTTGTGCCGCCAGTCTTCAAGCCGCCGCCCTTGAGGATTTCGTGATAGGCCAGCGCCATTTCCGGCACATTGTTCGGGAACTGGTCAGTATCCCAGCCGGACTGGTAATCATTGCGGTTCATATCAATGGAGCCGAGAATGTCCAAAGCAACGGCTGTTGCAAGTTCATGCTCAAATGAGTGACCAGCCAAAATCGCGTGGCCTTGCTCAAGGTTGAGCTTCACTTCTTTTTCCAAACCATGACGTTTCAGGAAGCCGTAAACGGTTGCCGTGTCATAGTCATATTGATGCTTGGATGGTTCCTGCGGCTTTGGCTCAATCAAGATTGTACCCTTATAGCCAATCTTGTGCTTATATTCGACGACCAGATTGAGGAAGCGGCCCATCTGCGCGTCTTCGCGGCCAAGGTCAGTGTTAAGAAGAGTCTCATAGCCTTCGCGGCCGCCCCACAGCACATAGTTAGCGCCATTAAGTTTCATTGTGGCATCGAGACAGGATTTCACAGTGGCTGCTGAATAGGCAAATACATCTGGATCCGGATTGGTGGACGCGCCAGACATAAAGCGGCGGTGCGAGAACATGTTGGCTGTGCCCCACAGCAGCTTCACGCCGGTTTCTTTTTGCTTTTGCGCAAAAATATCGACGATGGCTTCCAAATTCTTGCGGCTTTCGGCAAAAGTTTTGCCTTCCGGGCGGGCATCCATATCGTGGAAGCAATAGAATGGCGCGCCGAGCAGCGTGAACATTTCAAACGCCACATCTGCCTTTAGTTTGGCATCGGCCATTGTCTCGCCAAACCACGGGCGCTCAAAAGTCTGCCCGCCAAACGGATCTGTGCCGGGCCAAGCGAACGAATGCCAATAGGCGACGGCAAAGCGCAAATGCTCTTCCATGCGCTTACCCATAATCATTTCGTCTTTGTTATAGTGACGGTAGGCGAGCGGATTAACGCTATCCGGACCCTCATATTTGACTGGTGTTATGTCACCGAAAAAACCCGTGCTCATTGTTGAACTCCTTTAATGGCTGTGTAGTGGGATTTGTATTTTTCATGAGCGGCGCTGTAGGCATCTATCAATGATGCTTCCGGCTCGATTGTCCGCTCGGTGTGGGGTGGTTTGCAGACCTCAAACGGGTCCGCATTAGTGGCGGCGATAAGTGCCAGACGCGCTGCGCCAAAGGCTGCGCCAAAGTCGCCTTCGGCAGGAATATCAACCGGCATACCAAGTGTCGTGGCGATGACTTTCAGCCAATAGTCAGAACGCGACCCGCCGCCAACGGCGGTCACGCGGGTGAGTTTTGTTCCCGCTTTGCCAAGCGCATCAAGGCTATCACGGATGGCAAATGCTACACCTTCAACGACCGCTTTGGTGAGCGCTGTCGGGCCGGACTCATGGCCAAGCCCCGTAAATGCGCCGCGAATGGCGGCATCATTGTGCGGTGTGCGCTCGCCAGAGAGATAGGGCAGGAAGGTTACGGGGCCGGGTGCTTGTAGCTCAGTACCCAGTGATCCGGTCAGTGCCGCCGCATCGCGGCCCGTCAAAGTGGCCAGCCAATTGAGGCTGTCGGTAGCCGACAAGATCACGCCCATTTGATGCCAAGTGTTAGGAACAGCGTGGCAAAACGCGTGAACCGCGCTATCAGGATTTGGCATATAGCTGGCGTTGGATGCGAACAAGACGCCTGATGTGCCCAGCGAGACAAACGCCGCACCCGGCGCGACTGCGCCAATGCCGCAAGCAGACGCCGCGTTATCACCCGCACCACCGGCAACAACGACGCCGGATTTCATACCCCAGCGCGCGGCAAGCTCAGGCCGTAATATGCCAGAAACATCCGTGCCTTCCACCAAACTTGGCATTTGGCTCTCTGTAAGGCCCGTGGCTGCCAAAAGTTCATCATCCCAGCAGCGCTTGCCGGTATCCAGCCATGATGTACCAGCAGCATCGGACATTTCCGATACATGCTCGCCCGTCAGCCAATGGCGCAGGAAGTCCTTTGGCAACAGCACTTTGGCGACCTTGGCAAATGTTTCCGGCTCGTGGCGCGCGACCCATAAGAGCTTTGGCGCTGTAAAACCGGGGAATACGATATTGCCGGTCTTGGCACGGAAAATCGGGTTGGCATCCATTTCATGGGCTTCAACATGACTGCGCGTATCGTTCCACAATATGCACGGGCGCAGCACCTTGTCGGACTTATCCAAAAGGGTTGCACCGTGCATGTGGCCAGATAGGCCGATGCCCGAGACCTGCGCCAGCAACGCGCCATGCTTGGCTTTCAACTCATCAATTGCCGCGGTAGTGGCGACAACCCAATCGGCGGGCGCTTGCTCAGACCAGCCGGAATGCGGGCGCGAAACTTCGGTGTGATGAGTGGCAGAAGCAAGGATCGCCTGCTGCTCATCCATTATGATGACTTTGGAACTGGAGGTTCCTAAATCGATGCCAAGAAAAGTGCTCATGTCGTTACCTTTGGGAGGGTTTAAGAAACGTCGGCGAAACTCTCTTCGTCGATGGTTACGGGTGTGATGGTGACGGCTGATGAAATTAATTCATCGACAGTATAAAGCGCGATCATCGTAGCGCCGCGCCGGATGAGCGGCATTTCGGATTCAAATATCTCAAAGTCGAAATGATCGGAAAATGCGCCGGCGTTAGATTCTGCAATGCAGGCACGGATATAGGGCTCGGCAATGTCAAACGCTGCCGTGCCGGAACCGACGAAGGCAATCGGCACAGGGTCAATCAGCGCAAACAATCCGGCTAATCCCGAACCAATTGCTTCGGCAGCCTGCTTAAAGGCGCGGCGCTCAGGCCCGTCAGAGGCCCGCGCCTTCTTCGCCAACGTGCGCATATCAAGTCCGGACAGCTCCACCGGCGGCAAGGTATCTTCCGGAAGTCCATGCGCCGAGCGCCATATGGCGTAGTCGCCAGCGTAAGCTTCGATGCAGCCGCGCGACCCGCAGCGGCACAGCGCCCCGCCGTGGCGATAAAGCATATGGCCAAATTCCGCCGCCGACGAGTGCCTGCCAGTAAAAAGGCGGCCGTTCAAATAAAGCCCCATGCCGATGCCGTGCGACAACAAAACAGCGAGGCAATCTCTGCCGTAGCGTTCCGGATCAAGCGAACGCAGCGCAGCTGCTATCATCGAGCAGTCATTGGCAACGGTAACTGGACAGCCAAATTTATTTTCGAGATACGCGGCTAAATGAACATTGCGACCAGATGCAATTGGCGACCATAAGAGATCGCGGCTCTGCGCATCGGTCCGGCCTTGAATGGCAACGACAATTGCAGCAGGACTTTCCACTTTGGCGTTGGAAAGCGTCATGCGCATCAGGCGCGAAAAGCGTTGCAGTAGTTCATCACCGGTACAGCCTGCCGTCGAAAAGCGATCCTCAAGCCCGTTAATCATCGCGCCAGAGTAATCGCAAATGCCGACAGACAGTTGATTGTGCTGCAATTCGACGGATAAAACATGCGCCTTGGCCGGATTTAGCGCCAGAGCGATTTGCGGACGTCCGCGACGAGCGCCGGTGGTTTCACCCTCAGGAAGTTCCAACAGAGTATCTTGCGACAGCAAATCAGACGTAATGGCGGAAACTGTGGAAGGCGACAGGCCGGTGGATGCAGACAAGTCGGTGCGCGACATCCGTGCCTGCCCTCGCAGGGCAGACAGAATCAACGACCTGTTCTGGCGACGGACAAGATCCGACCCGGCCTTTAATTGCACGATATTTCATCCTCCCAATGCGGCCCGTATCTCTCCCAAAACAGGTACCGCAAGCGCAAACTAAAATGAGCACTTGAAAACAATCTTGACACAGGATTAAATCTGAGTCACTAATTATTTCGGCCCTCGAAATAAAGAGTGGTTGGCGGCTGAGAAATGGGAATTTATCGGTCGCTGGAATTAAAAACACGTGCCCACGGGCACCGGGAGGATCTAATGAAGAAATTAACTGCAGCCCTTTTGGGCGCTGCATTTGCAATGTCGTTCGGCGGCGTTGCTCTTGCTAAGGACAAGACAATTGCTGTTTCTTGGAAGACTTTCCAGGAAGAGCGCTGGAAGACCGACGAAGCGGCTATCAAGGCTGCCGTTGAAGCTGCCGGCAACAAGTACATCTCCACCGATGCTCAAGGTTCCGCTCAAAAGCAGGCTGCTGATATCGAAGGCCTGATCTCGCAGAAGCCAGATGTTGTGATGGTTGTTGCGTTTGACTCGGATGCTATTTTGCCATCGATCAAAGCTCTGTCGGATGCTGGCATCAAGTCGATTGCCTATGACGTACAGTTCGAAGATCCAAATGCACTCTACATCACGTTCGATAACGTTGGTGTAGGCCGTATCATTGCTCAGGAAGTTCAAAAAGCTAAGCCAGAGGGCAACTTTGCCTTCATCAAGGGCGACAAGGGCGATCCAAACGCAACATTCTTGTTCCAAGGCATGATGGAAGTGCTCAAGGCCAGCATCGATGATGGCAAGATCAAGAACGTTTGTGAAACATTCACAGACGGCTGGAAGCCAGATGGCGCCCAGAAGAACATGGAACAGTGCTTGACTTCGACAGGCAACAAGATTGATGCCGTTCTAGCTGAAAATGACGGCATGGCATCCGGCGTTGTTGCAGCGCTCACCGCTCAGGGCATGACTGGTATTCCAGTCGGTGGTCAAGATGGTGATTTGGCTGCAATCAACCGCGTTGCTCTTGGCACACAGACTGTTTCGGTTTGGAAGAACGCCAAGGATCTTGGCAAGGTTGCCGCAGAAGCTGCCAACGCTTTGGCAGAGGGCACTGATGTAACAACAATCCCAGGCGTTGCTAAGTTCGCTGGCGGTAAGAACAAGGTGGAAATGAACTCCATCCTGCTCGCACCAACACCGATCACCAAAGAAAACGTCAATGTTGCTATTGACGCTGGCCACATCACTAAGGACCAGGCTTGCGCAGGCGTAACAGCCGGTGCCGTTCCAGGTTGCTAATCTCTAGCTCTTGAACGCCTTATAGAGCCGCGCCGCTTGTCAAAGCGGTGCGGCTTTCATTTAGTTACCATCGGGATGGGAGGGAGACCCCAATGTCGCAAACAGGCAGCAACAGCCAGACCCCTGCACTGCAGGAAGAAGGGCCAATTAAAAGATTTTTCCGCGCCACAGAAATTGACATGCGTATGCTGGGCATGATCGTAGCATTGCTACTAATCTGGTGCGCATTTGACTTCGCCAGTGGCGTACTGCGCGGCAATTTTGGCGGCCTTTTGGGCGGATCGTTTTTGACGCCTCGCAATATTTGGACCCTCTTAGTTCAAACCTCATCAATTGCGGTCATGTCCACAGGCATGGTGCTTCTCATTGTTATGCGACAGATCGACCTTTCCGTCGGCTCCATGCTCAGCCTCGTGGCGGTCGCGGGTGCCGTTCTGCAAGTATTTAATCTCAACCCGCTATTGGGCGTCGGCCATCCGGCAATCTGGATATTGGGTGTGTTGGCCGTAATCGTGCTTGGTGCAGCCATTGGTGCCTTCAACGGTTGGCTGACTGCCTATGCGCAAATCCCGGCGTTCATCGTTACGCTTGGCGGCTTAATCGCCTATAGCGGTGTTGCCTTTCTTTTGGCGCGCGGCGAAACCGTCGCTCCGATGGATAAAACCTTTGAAGTTTTTGGTGGCGGTATTCCATTGAGCTGGCTTGGGCCAACTTGGAGCTGGGGTTTAGCCTTATTGGCCTGTGCCGGTATCGTCTATGCGATTGTCAATGGGCGTCGCCAGCGCCAGCGTTTCCATTTTCCGCTGCGTCCAATATGGGCAGAGACCTTTCTGGCGATTGCCGGTAGCAGCGCGGTCCTGTTCGTAACCCATGTGATGAACTCATATCCTTGGCCGTTTAAGTTGATTGAGAATTATGCCAAGGCAAACGGTGTCACTATACCAGCCGGTATTGAGGACAAAGACGGCAGTGCGGTATGTTTGGCGGCCGAAAAAGTTGTACGTTGCACCGACGGTTTGATTTATTATACAGGCTATTCTGTGCCGGTGTTGGTGGCGCTTGCTGTTGGTCTGGTGATGACATTTATCGCCACACGCACGCTCTTTGGCCGTTATGTTTATGCCATCGGTGGCAATCCGGAAGCAGCGGAACTTGCTGGTATTAACACCAAGTGGATGGTCGTGAAGGTCTTCGCGCTGATGGGCGCACTGGTCGGTATCTCGGCCGTTATCTCGTCTGCCCGCCTCAATGCAGCAACCAACGCGCTCGGCCTGTTCAATGAACTTTACGTCATTGCGGCAGCAGTTATAGGCGGTACCTCGCTTGCTGGTGGTGTGGGCACAATCTATGGAGCCATGCTCGGTGCATTATTGATGCAGTCGATCATCTCCGGCATGTCACTGTTAAACTTGCCGACCGCCTACCAGAGTATTGTGGTTGGCGTCGTTCTTGTGATCGCCGTCTGGCTTGACCAGATTTACTCGCGCCGTGTGAAGTAAGGAGACTTATTATGAGCGTAGCTAATCAAACTAAGTCATCCACCACCGCACCAGATCGCGGTACGCCCTTGGTGGAAATGCGAGATATTTCTATCGCCTTTGGCGGCATTAAAGCGGTTGACCATGCGACGGTGGATTTATACCCCGGCGAAGTCATGGCGCTTCTTGGCCACAATGGCGCGGGAAAATCCACGCTGATTAAGATGTTGTCCGGCGCGTATAAGCGCGACCACGGCAAGATCACCATTGACGGCAAGGAAGCGACCATCAACAACCCGCGTGATGCCAAGGCATACGGCATTGAAACCATCTACCAGACACTGGCGCTGGCAGATAATATTGATGCCGCAGGCAATCTCTATCTTGGCCGCGAACTGAAGACCCCGTTTGGCACTCTGGATGATGTGGCGATGGAAGCTGAAGCTCGCAAAGTTATGGGCCGTTTGAACCCTAACTTCCGCCGTTTCAAAGAGCCGGTGAACAAGCTCTCCGGTGGCCAGCGCCAGTCTGTGGCGATTGCCCGCGCGATCCTCTTTAACGCGCGCATTCTGATTATGGATGAGCCAACGGCAGCGCTTGGGCCCCAAGAAACCGCGCAAGTGGGCGAGCTGATTAAGCAGCTTAAGGCAGACGGCATCGGCATCTTCCTCATCTCACATGATATTCATGATGTGTTTGAGCTGGCAGACCGTGTGTGCGTGATGAAAAACGGCAAAGTCGTCGGCACGGCCTCTACTAAGGATGTAACGGGCGATGAAGTGCTCGGCATGATTATCGCCGGCAAATGCCCTCCTGGTGCTATTCCCGGTCCCGGCGCACTGGCAATGTAATTATGACATAACTATCTATGACCGGCGGGAGCTATCCCGCCGGTTTTTTGTTGTCATTTTGTCTTTTCATCGAATCACGTAAAACTCACCCTCATGGTCTTTGGCTTTCTGCGCACTGCATTCAAACCAACCCCTGCCGCGCCCATCGAGCGCGCGCATCAGGTGGGAGACCGCACACTTATTTTGCGCGTGGTGGAGAATGCCCGCGCCAGCCGTTTAACCTTGCGTATAGACACGGGCGGGCGGGCTCTCAAAATCACCGTGCCGCCGGGAATGCCAAGCCGTGAAATTGAGAGTTTCCTTACCCGCCACCAAGGCTGGTTGGAAACCAAGCTGGCTAAATATCCCGATAAGCCAAAGCTGCGCCCCGGCGTCAAGCTGCCCGTGCGCGGGGTCAATCATCTGATTTTGCACGAACAAGCCAAACGCGGTAGCGTGGAGCAGGCGCAGGATGAGGACGGCCCATATCTTCTGGTCCACGGCGAGCGCGCGCATCTGCCCCGCCGCCTGTCTGACTTTCTGAAAAAACAGGCCAAAATTGACATTGAACCAATGGCACTGGAGCTGGCCAAAAAGACCGGCAAAAAGGTCAAAAGTATCAAGTTCAAAGATACCAAAAGCCGTTGGGGCTCTTGCTCGTCGGATGGCAACCTCTCCTTCTCATGGCGCATCATGATGGCGCCAAGATTAGTGATTTTTTATCTGATCGCCCACGAAGTGGCGCATCTCACAGAAATGAATCACGGCCCGAAATTCTGGAGATTGTGCGAGGAGCTATGTCCAGAGACGGATAAGGCTAAAGCATGGTTGAAGCGCAATGGCCCGGCATTGCAGAGCATTGAGTTTTGAATGAAGCTATTCCAATTGAAATATTTTTATGATATTCTTTCCTGAGAAAGGAATGAAAATGTCTGCAATTTCGAAATCAATGCCAATTGCCAACGATCAAAGTTTGGTTTTGACCAAGGCCATGATGAGGGCTGCGGAACGGCTTAGCTTGCCTGCCAACCTGCTTTCATCCATTGTCGGCCTTTCAGAAGCGACGTTGTCACGCATGAAAAGCGGGCGCTATCACTTGGAACAGGGTTCCAAGCCTTACGAAATTGCGCTGCTGTTTGTGCGTCTGTTCCGCTCGTTAGATGCAATTGTCGGCGGCGATGATGGCGTGGCGGCGGCGTGGCTGCAGAACCAAAATACGGCGCTAAACGCCATTCCTGCGCAAAAGATCCGCAGTATTACCGGCCTCATTGATGTGCTGAGCTATCTGGATGCAAGGCGCGCGCTTGTTTGAGGCGCTCGGGTCTTTAGCTGCCGATTATAGTGCAGACGTGTGGCGGCTCGTGGAAGCACAGCACTGGGTTTCAACGTTGAAACTGACTGATACCCTTGACGAACAAGCGCTGCTTGAATCAATGTTGGATGAGACCAAACCGACCTTACCGCCGGAGTGCGCCGGTTTGGATTATTTGTTGGCCGCCCCGTTTCGCTATGCGCCCTATCCATCCGGTTCACGGTTCCGCCGTGCGGGACGCACCGAAGGTGTATTTTATGCCGCCGAAAATGTGGCGACGGCGGTTGCCGAAACAGCATTTTATCGGCTGCTATTTTTCAACGAGTCGCCCTCAACGCCATTTCCCGATGCACCGACCGACTTCAGTGCTTTTTCTGTGCCGGTTAAAACCGCCCGAGCGTTGGATTTGACAACCGGGGCGCTTGATGACGCCAAATTGGCCGATCTCATAGACTACAGCGCCTGCCAGACGTTAGCAGACAGTGCGCGGCAGGAAACTATTCATCTGTTACGCTATGCTTCCGTTCGCGATCCGTCGCACGGCATAAATGTCGCCCTGCTTTCGCCCAAGCCTTTCGCTGCGAAAGCGCCCAAACAGCGCCAGACGTGGAAGATTAAGCTTGGGCGCAATGGCATCTCCGCCTTGTGCGAGTTCCCAAAGGTTGGACTATCCTTCTCACCAGACTGCTTCAGTGCCGACACACGCCTTGCCAATTTTCGGTGAGATCGATGATTTACCTCGATACCGGCGCGATTTCCGGAGCCAATTACTTTCCTTTGAATCAGAAGCGCTTTAAGTCCAACCGATGAAAAACGTAGCAATTATTGGCGGTGGGCCAACTGGATTGATGGCTGCCGAAATGCTTTCGGCGCAGGGCATAAATGTATCGCTTTTTGAAGCCATGCCGACAGTCGGACGCAAGTTTTTGCTGGCTGGCAAATCCGGCATTAATCTCACTCATAGTGAGCCACATGAAAAACTACGTGGTCGATACTACGCGGCATCAGAATTCTTAGCGCCAGCACTGAATGCGTTTACGGCAAAAGAAGTTTGTGATTGGGCGCATGGTTTGGGCATTGAGACTTTTACCGGCACATCTGGTCGCATCTTTCCAAAGGGCATGAAGGCCTCCCCGCTATTGCGGGCATGGCTGGCACGGTTGAAAGGTCAAGGCGTTCAAATCCACACACGCCATCGCTTTACTGGGTTTAGCAACCAGGGCGTAAGTCTTGAAACGCCGGACGGCACCGTTGATTTTCACTGTGATGCAGTGCTGCTGGCACTTGGTGGCGCAAGCTGGCCAAAGCTCGGATCAAATGCGCTCTGGGTGTCGTTGCTCGAATCCAAGGGCATAGACATCGCGCCATTCCGGCCCGCCAACTGCGGGTTTGATATCAACTGGAGCGAAGATTTTCGCCAAAAATATGCAGGCTCTCCCGTTAAGTCGGTAACGGCGTCGTCTGATGCGGGCACACTAAAAGGCGAGTTCGTGGTTTCACAAAATGGCATCGAGGGCAGCCTTATCTATGCCCACGCAGCGGCGTTGCGTGATAGGCTTGAACTTGTTGGTCAAGTGGACTTAGTTCTCGATTTGGCGCCCGACAGAACTGCCGACCGTATAGCCAATGACCTAAACCGGCAGAAATCAAAAGAGTCTTTTTCATCGCGCCTTCGCAAAGGTGCCGGGCTTGAAGGTGTAAAGGCCGCCCTGCTGAGGGAGTGTGTTTCCGGTGCCAATCAGCTCGATGCGGAAACGCTGGCAACCGCGATCAAAGCACTGCCGCTACCAATTGTTCGGCCCCGTCCGATTGGCGAGGCTATATCTTCCGCTGGCGGCATTCGCCTTGATGGCCTTGATAATAATTATATGCTGAGGGCTATGCCTGGCGTTTTTGCGGTCGGAGAGATGCTCGATTGGGAGGCCCCAACTGGGGGCTACCTACTCACCGCCTGCCTAGCAAGCGGCCGCATGGCGGCGACAGGCGTTGCCAATTTTCTAAAATCCCGTTGATTTATCTCGACTCTCTAACACCGGCGCACTATTTCATAAGAATGCAAACGTCACCAATCGTCAAAATCTGCGGCCTTTCCACGCCCGAAACCGTGTCCGCGGCGCTGGATAATGGCGCGGCCATGGTCGGGTTTATTTTCTTCGCCAAAAGCCCGCGTCATGTCAGCGCCAGCCATGCTGGCGATCTGTGCAAGCTGGCAACCGGGAGAGCCGAGGCAGTGGCCGTGACGGTTGATGCTGACGATGCTTATCTCGATGAAATCGTCAACGTGATGAAACCGGACTGGCTGCAATTGCACGGGCACGAAACGCCGCAGCGTGTTCTCGATGTGAAAGCGCGTCATGGTCTGCCGGTTATGAAGGCGCTTTCTGTGCGCGAGGCGGCGGATTTGAATGCTGCAAAACTATATAACGGCGTTGCCGACAGACTATTATTTGATGCTAAAGCGCCGAAGGGTTCAGAGCTTCCCGGCGGTAATGGTGTCTCGTTTGACTGGACATTGCTGAACGCCCTTGACCCCGGCTTGGATTACATGCTTTCGGGAGGGCTCAATGCAGGTAATGTCCAAGAGGCGCTGCGCGTAACTCATGCGCCGGGGCTGGATATTTCGTCTGGCGTTGAAAGCGCGCCGGGCATTAAAGATATTAGGTTGATCGAACAGTTTTTTGCCACGCTCAAAAGTGCGGCTTCGGGAGTGATAAAGTGAATAAGCCAATCGAGCCAAACTCATTTAAGACAGGTCCGGACGAGCAAGGTATGTTCGGAATTTTTGGCGGTCGTTTCGTTGCTGAAACGCTCATGCCGCTGATTTTGGATTTGCAAGCGCACTATACCGCTGCCAAGAATGATGCGCATTTCAAGGCCGAACTGGAACACCTCAATACGCACTACACTGGCCGCCCATCACCGCTATATTTTGCGGAGCGCCTGACGGAACATTTGGGCGGCGCGAAAATTTACTTCAAGCGCGATGAGCTGAACCATACCGGCAGCCACAAGATCAACAACTGCTTGGGCCAAATTCTGCTGGCCAAACGGATGGGCAAGACCCGCATCATCGCCGAAACGGGCGCGGGCCAGCACGGTGTGGCATCAGCCACTGTGTCGGCGCGCTTCGGTCTGCCGTGCCATGTGTATATGGGCGCAACAGACGTCGAGCGTCAGTCTCCCAACGTGTTCCGTATGAAGCTGTTGGGCGCGGAAGTGAACCCTGTTACGGCGGGCCACGGCACGCTCAAAGACGCCATGAACGAAGCGCTGCGTGATTGGGTCACCAATGTGCACGACACTTACTACATGATCGGCACCGCCGCCGGCCCGCATCCTTACCCGGAAATGGTGCGTGATTTCCAGTCCGTCATCGGTCGCGAGACCAAGGAACAGATGCTGAAAGCCGAAGGCCGTCTGC
>JANPBE010000093.1:0-2568 GCA_031430295.1 Phyllobacterium sp. | reverse complement strand
CTTCAAAAACTCTTCGCGCTTCACGCCATAGCTTTCTGCCAGACGCAACAGCTTGCCCTCGTTCTGCACAAGGCGGCGGTTAATGTCGTAAAGATGCGCAACCAGAGCCTCAATACGGGCATTATTGAGCGACAGTGACTTCACAGCCGTAATCAACTCATCCTTCAATTGCTTGTAGCGGCGCTCTTGACTGGTGGACAGCGTGCCAGTAGCCGCCATGCGGTTTTCGACCTGCTGATCCTGCAATTTGCGCAGCTTTTTATAGGTGTCAGCAATCAAATCCAGCGTTGCCATGACGGCAGGGCGCAGTTCCGCTTCCATTGCGGCCAGTGAGAGGTTGACTTCGTCTTCCTCCTCTTCTTCCTCTTCAGGAAGACCGCCGCCGCCAACGTTGGTAATATCTTCTTCTTCCGCAGCGCGCATACGGCGCTGGCGGTCGTCAATCTTTTGCGCCACGATTTCCGCCGGGCGCTCCACTTGCGGCGCTACCTTGGCTTCAGGGCCGGCAAACGTCGTTTCAAGATCAATGATCTCGCGCAGCAGCGTGCGGCCTTCGTTCAACTCCTCGCGCCAAATAATAATCGCCTGGAATGTCAGCGGGCTTTCGCAAAGTCCGGCAATCATCGTCTCGCGGCCAGCCTCGATGCGCTTGGCAATCGCAATTTCGCCTTCGCGGGAGAGCAGCTCAACCGTGCCCATTTCACGCAAATACATGCGCACAGGATCATCGGTTCGGTCAGTAGGCTCTTTTTTTGTGGTTGAGGCAACAACGGCAGTGCCGTTGACTTCGGCAAGCTCGGTAGCTTCGGCCTCGTCGTCTTTTTCGGCCTCTTCCTTGTCGTCGTCAGCGCCTTCATCTTCCACAACATTGATGCCCATATCGGACAGCATCGACATCGTATCTTCAAGCTGGTCGCTGGTCACTTCTTCGGCTGGAAGCACACTGTTTAATTCATCAAGGGTGACATAGCCGCGTTTTTTCGCGGCCTTAATCATCTTTTTGACAGCGTCATCCGAAAGGTCGAGAAGCGGCCCGTCCGGTGCGCCTTCGCGCTCGACTTCACCTTCTTCTTTTTCTTTCGTCTTGGTCGCCATATGATGGACTCCGTATTAGCAACGCGGGCGCACATGAAAAGCCAGATGCTAACCATCTGGAAATTTGCACTATTCCGGCATTATCCCTGTTGCGTTAATGTGTGATTAACCTTGAGGCTTCGACTGCCTTTATTCGCCCCTCAATTTGCCTCACAAAAATAATTTGCGGCAAACAATGGACGGGAGTTTCGATTGTCCCTAAGATATTGTCTTCTGCGGCTGTCTGATTCCGTCATTTAGTACGTTCGTCAAGTCGGTTTTCATGATTCGGCGTAAAAAGCGAATCATTTTTAGCCTTTCGACGCTCCGCGCCCCGATGAAACTCCGAATCCTTCGATAAGAGCCTCTGTCGCCTGTGCGTTTCTCATTTGGTTTTGCACATCAATGAGATGCGCATAGTTTTCTTCGGTAGGATCATCAGCCAGCGCGGTTTCGGCTAATTTCAACTCATTATGTAGTGTGCGCGTCGTCTGATGCAAGTGCAGCGACTGGGCAAATGCCTCGCGAACATCGTCAATCGCCCCTTCCGCAGTCGCGGTCCAAAGCCGCGTCCGGCGGATCATAGCTTCCACGCCGTCCAAAATTTTGATCTGGCCAATCGCTTCAAGTTTAGCGGCAACTGCCGCCCTATCAGCAACAATATGTTCCGCCAGACAATCCAAAACGGTTCCTTGCAATAATTTAAGATCAGGGTGGATGAGTTCAAGCCCCTCAAACGAGGCAAAGTCCTCCTCCACCAATTGCGGGTGGTGAATGGCCATCAAAAGTATCGCCGCTTCCCGAAGTGAGGGTTGCGCCACCGAACCGCGCACCAAAGCAGATCGTGCCAAACTATCCGATACTGCAAGCCTTACTGGTGCAGACCCGCGCGCAGGGCCACGCTGATAGGGCTGTTTGTCGCCGCGCTGTTGCCCGCCCTTGCTGCGATTATTTGAGCCGAAGAACGATGCCAGCCGGTCGCGCATGTCTTGCTGATAATGGCGGCGCACGCTTTCGTCTTGAATGCGGCTGGTAATCTCGCGCAAGCGCTGCTCAAGTTCCGCCCGCCGTTCCGGCGTGTCAAACACGCTGGATGCCGTCTCGCGCATCCAAATCAAATCAATCAGCGGCCGCGCCTCATCCAGCACCGCTTGGAACGCTTCTGGACCTGAGGTCTTCACCACATCATCTGGGTCTTTACCATCCGGTAGCATCGCAAAGCGGAACGTCTTGCCCGGCTTTAAAAGTGGCAGCACCAAATCCGCAGCCCGCCATGCCGCCTTGGTCCCCGCTTGGTCGCCGTCGAAGCAAAGGATCGGCTCATTAGCCATTTTCCACAACAGCTCGCTCTGGCGTTCGGTCAACGCCGTGCCGAGTGGTGCCACCGCGTGATGAAAGCCAGCCTGCGCGATGGCGATCACATCCATGTAGCCTTCAACTGCGATGACTGTGCCCTTATCCTGAGCAGGCTTGCGCGCCTTTGCATAGTTGAAC
>JANPBE010000092.1:0-3863 GCA_031430295.1 Phyllobacterium sp. | reverse complement strand
TGATATTTTGGTGAGTGGCGTGACCGTGGGCGCATTGGCCGTCAGACTGAGCGGATCGGATAGATCGGTTACAGTAGCGCCAAACGGTGGCAGGCCGGAGGCCGTGGCTTGGTTTGTCATCTGTCCAGCATTGAAATTGGCTTGGGTAAGAATGTAGCTGCCGGTAAATGTAGTGGTATTGGTGGCCCCTGCCGCCAGTGATGCAATAGGTCCACCTGAAATCGTGGCTGAAGGGTCGTTGATCGTAACGCTGGTAAGGGGGAGGTCACCTGTGTTTTTAACAGTGAAACTATAGGGCAGCGTATCACCTTGGTCTGGCCCGTTGCCATCGCTATCAACCAGTGTTCCGGCAGTTTTTGTCACCGCAATGGTGGTGGCGAGAAAATCGACGTTTGCCAGATCAATATTGTGGAAATTATCCATAAATATTTCAACTGTGTACGTGCCCGCCAAGACAGGGATATTTGCACTGGAAGCACGTTTCCAAAGTCCTATTGGATTGGCTGTCGTAAACGCCACTGTTGCCGTTGAAACAACTGTTCCTGATGGGTTTTTCAAACGAATGTAGCCGTTCGAAAGATTTTGAACCATATCGCGTACGGAAAACCATGCACCAAACGAAACCACGCCCTGAGACGGGAAAGTCACAGTTTGGTTCACAAATCCGCCAGTACCATTTAGATCTAAATACTGAAGCCCACCGCCAGTAGGCGTTGCGGTAGGGTTGTTGGCGTATCCAGCAAATGGCTTCACGACATTGGCAGGCTGAGCAACGCTTGGCGATGGAAGAAGCGTCCAACCCGGTATTATAACGTAAAAATTGTTGCCGTTAGCGGGCGCAACGGGCGATTCAAAGCTATTGTTGGAAAGCATCTCGGTCGCAATAGACGCAGGAGAAAAGCCGGCATATGCAACCAGCAATAACAATAACCGCATTGCCTTTGCCATAGAGCCCCAAATTCACAAACTGTATCTGCAGCGATGCAAATATATAAATACGACAATATTTTGCGTTTTATGGAGGATTTGTACCCTTTAAGTCAATCAACTATCTGGACTTATTGATACAATTAAAAATTGCAAAACAAAAGCCATTTAAGCTGCGGCACTATTTCGTTTGAGAGATGTCGGCAAATTCAAAAAGCAAATAGGAAAATTGTCCTTGACAGCGCGGCGGTGTACGTGTAGATATATGTCATCGTCACAAATCTACGCCTTCGGATGAATTCGAAAATCACGGGAGGCGAAATATCCAAAATACCAAGGTGGTTCGGGTTTCCCGCACCGCCTTTTTTATTGCCCAAAATCAAACGTAACAAAGGAGACCGCTATGCCGGATGAAAACCCGCGCCTTCACCTAAAGCCAATGGCTGCGCCGCCGCCGCGTAGGCCCGTCAATATTCTGCCGCTGGCGGTGTGGGAGGCGATTGCGTTTGTGCAAGGTCAGTATGGCGTGCCGGATAAATTGCTTGCCCAAGTCGCCCAATGCGGGAAATCCACGCTGGTGGAAAAGCGTACCAAATATGGCTGGAAAGTGCGCAGCTTGCCACAAGGTTTTGACAAGTTGCAAGGCGAAGTGACACCTGCGCCGCCACCGGAAGCCGCGCCGGATACGCCGCTGTCTCTGGAGCAAATTGCCGAGAAAATCATGACGCAAATTGCCGGTGAATTGGTGTCGGGGAGCGCCGAAGAGTTTGACGAACGCTCAGTGAAGCGCGTGGCGATTCTCTCCAGCATTGCCAAAACGGCCCTTGCCTACGCCGGGCACAAACGCGAGACGCAGCCGCACTTGGACGAGCATGGCTTTGCCAAGCCGACCGCCGAAGAGACTTCCGCAATTTTGCACAAGATAGGAAAACGCGTGAATGAGCTTGCTGCCAAACGAGCCGATGACATCAATTGAAACTGATTTTTTTGAAGGGTTTTCTGAACGGGACAAATGGATTGCCCATTGCGAATGGTGGATGCGGGGCAGGGCCGAGCAGGTGGCGCAAGGAGAGCCGATAACCTGGCTGCTGGTCGGCGGGCGCGGCGCGGGAAAAACGCGCACCGGCGCTGAATGGGTCAACGGCATGGCCATGAATTACTGGCCGATGGCGCAGGAAATCACCTCGCCCATGGCGCTTGTCGGCGAAACACTGGCCGATGTGCGCGACGTGATGATTGAAGGCCCGGCCGGCATTTTGAAATGCGCTCGCGCAGGCAGGCCGCGCTTTGAACCCTCCCGCCGCCGCGTGGTGTGGGACAATGGCGCGGTCGCGCACATGTTTTCATCCGAAGACCCGGAAAGCCTGCGCGGCCCCCAATTTGCCGCCGCATGGTGCGATGAACTAGCCAAATGGAAAAACGCTCAGGCCACTTGGGACATGTTGCAATTTGGACTTCGTTTAGGCACGCGGCCACGCATTATCGCCACCACCACGCCGCGCCCTGTGCCGCTTATCAAGACGCTGATGGCAGATGCAAATGTGCGCAAAACAAGAATGCGAACAAGCGACAACGCGACAAATCTTAGCGAGAATTTTCTCGAGACCGTGCAGAAATATTACGGAGGCACGCGGCTTGGCCGTCAGGAATTGGACGGCGAGCTGATTGAAGACCGCGACGATGCACTGTGGACAAGGCCGCAACTGGAAGGCCTGAAAGCCGCGCCGCCGGACGATCTGATGAGGATTGTTGTGGCGGTGGACCCGCCAGCCACCTCCACCAAACTATCCGATGCCTGCGGCATTGTCGCCGTCGGTCTCGACCGCGCAGGCAAAGCCTATGTGTTGGCCGACCAGTCCATAAAACCCGCCACGCCGCACGCATGGGCCACCCGCGTGTGTCAACTGTACCGTGATCTGAAAGCTGATTGCGTAATCGCGGAGGTCAACCAGGGCGGCGATATGGTGGAGGCAACTCTGCGCACCATTGATCCGGCAATTCCCGTGCGTTCGGTTCGCGCCTCACGCGGAAAATGGCTGCGGGCCGAGCCGGTCGCGGCGCTCTATAGCCAAGGCCGCATCTGCCATGCCGGACACTTTCCGGCGCTGGAAGATGAAATGTGCAACTTCGGCCGCGATGGCCTCTCCGGCGGCAAATCGCCCGATAGGGTGGATGCGCTGGTCTGGGCGATCAATGAATTAGTGCTGAACGCAACCGCCGCCCCGCGCGTGCGCAATCTATAGTCAGGAACCCCCATGAACCTAAATTGGCTAAAACCGCCCCGTCAGGCGGAACGCACAGCCGTGCCCGAAACCAAAACCCAAAGCGGCTATGGTTTCATTCAAATGGAAACCCAAGGCGCGGCGCGGTGGACGCGGCGCGAGCAGACGGCACTTATACGCGAAAGTTATTTGAAAAATCCGGTCGCCTACCGCGCGGTGCGGCTGGTGGCGGAAGCGGTGGCGGATGTGCCTTGGGCACTGACGGATGGCGGCGAGGATATCGCCACGCACCCGCTGCTGGATATTCTAACCAACCCCAATCCGCGCCAGGACCGGCGCACATTTATCGAGGCGCTAACAACAAATCTGCTGCTCACGGGCAATGCCTATGTGGAGCAGGCGGGGACAGAGACCAGCCGCGAATTGCACCTGCTGCGGCCTGACCGCGTGACGATTGACACCGATGCGAGTGGCTGGCCGGTCGCGCTGCAATGGAAAACGGGCATTTCACGCCGCGTCGTGGCGCTGGAGCCGGACGGCGAAGTGCCTGCCGCTGCATGCCACATCTGCCAATATCATCCGCTTGATGACGTTTATGGCTTTGCCCCGCTGGAGGCGGCGGCGATGGCGATTGATATCCATAATGGCGCCAGTGACTGGAACAAGGCGCTGATTGATAATTCCGCTCGGCCCTCCGGCGCGCTGGTCTATGCG
>JANPBE010000091.1:0-1864 GCA_031430295.1 Phyllobacterium sp. | reverse complement strand
CGCCTGCAGCGCCATGCGGTCGCGCAGGTTCGATGTCACCATCACCGCCACATCAAGTTCGCCGCCAATCAGCAAATGCTCCAGATAATCGCCATTGTCCTCAATCGCCGTCACATCCACGCCCGGAAACGCGCGGCGATAGCGTGCCAAAACATCAGACAGCACATAGCCCGCCACCAGCGATGTCACCCCGAGCGCCAGCCGCCCGCCTTTGATTTCGCGCTCTTCGCTGAACGTGCGCCGCGCATCGCCCACGTCAGCCAATATGCGCGTGGCATGGCGCAAAAACTGCTGACCCTTATGGGTAATATTCAAGCCCCGCGCATGGCGCTCAAACAGCGAAACGCCTAAATCCTGCTCCAGCTCTTTAATCGCCTCGGTCACCGAGGATTGCGAAATAGACAGATTTTGCGCGGCCCCCGAAACCGTGCCGTTTTCCGCCACCGCGATAAAATATTGAAGCTGTCTAAGGGTGAATGCCATGGCGTCATTGTGGCGAAACGAGCGGGCGTCGGCAAGGCGCAATTCGCGTCCCGACTTGACCCACAAGCAGCGGCGCTAGCTCTTATCACTCACAAGGAACCAAAAATGAACGCGGCAATCAATGAGCACCTAGCCAAGCACGGCAGTGTTTACATGTCCGTCACCGGCCTAAAGGCCAAGGGATTGCTGGCAAAACTGTCCTTCTGGCGTCACGCCATCCCCTCGCTTACCCAAGCCAAGTCCGCACCGGGACTATTGTTCTTAGAAGTGAAACCGATAGACGGCTACCACCACACGCTCACGGTCTGGGAAAACCGGAAGGCAATGGTGAGCTATATTCGTACCGGTTCGCATGCCAAGGCCATGAAAAACTTCAACAAGTTCGCCACGGGGAAAATTGTGGGAATTGAGGTGACGACTGCGCCGACATGGGAGCAAGCGTTGAAGGTTTGGGCAGAGCAAGGCAGGGCTGTTTAGGCTTGGCGCGGATATTTTTACAAACCACTTGCTCCCTAATAAAACCTATGGTCGAACGACTGGCAAACTAGGGCACTTCGATGAAAAACGCGGCATTGTGGCAGCAAATATCTGACTACCAAATTGATGCGCCCGACGCTGAATATCCATTCAGCGCCCGATTGGCGCAAGAGAATGACTGGAGTTTGCAGTTCGCCGATCTCGTAATCGCGGAATATAAGCGGTTCATTTATCTAAGCTGCATCACCAAACAAGCACTCACACCATCCCGCGAAGTGGATGAAGCATGGCATCTACATCTCACCTACACGAAAGACTATTGGGATCGGTTTTGTAAGGGCCTTTTGGGCAGGCCAATGCATCACAACCCGACAAATGGCGGGCCTGCGGAAGGCATCAAGTTTAGAAATGCCTATATTGAGACCTTCAGGGAGTACGAGAGTGAGTTCGGCGAAAAGCCTAGTCCAGAATTCTGGCCGGATGTAAACAAACGATTTGGGTCAATTGAACCATCAAAGAAGTTTGATTTAAGCGCGAACTATCTTGTTTCACACAACAAGGTTGTCGCGGGTATTTGTTTAGTGGCTGCGCTCAGTGCCGCCAGTTTTTTTATTCCTCCCGTCACTGCAATCATAATATTGCGTGCCGTCTTATTGATTTGCCTTTTCACCACCGGCATCGCCCATCTCACAAAGATCGCCCCGCGCAACGGCACTGGCCAAAATGGAGGCTGCGGCGGGGGCCATGGTTGTGGTGGGGGTTGTGGCGGCGGGTGCGGTGGTGGGTGCGGTGGTGGCTGCGGGAGCTAATCCGCAATGATTTGACTAAGGGCACCAGCTTTGCACATCACCGTTGCACCCCTCTCTGTCCTGTCGGACATCTCTCCCTCAAGGGGAGAGATCGG
>JANPBE010000090.1:0-6509 GCA_031430295.1 Phyllobacterium sp. | reverse complement strand
CACATGAATCAGATGCTCCGAGCGAATGACACATCCTACCAGCCTGCCGACGGTGAGCCATTTATGAGCGAACGTCAGAAGGCCTATTTCAAGGCTAAATTATTGGCTTGGAAGGCCGATATTCTTCGTGAAGCCCGTGAAACTCTTGAGGCTTTGGCACAAGAAAACACGAATCATCCAGACTTGGCAGATCGTGCATCTTCAGAAACTGATCGTTCCATTGAGCTTCGTGCGCGGGATCGCCAGCGTAAGCTCATTTCGAAAATTGATTCGGCTTTGGATCGCATTGAGGAGGGGACATACGGTTATTGTGAAGAAACCGGTGAGCCCATCAGTTTAAAGCGGTTGGATGCGCGTCCTGTCGCTACGCTTTCCATCGAGGCACAAGAGCGGCATGAGCGGCGCGAAAAAGTTTACCGCGACGAGTAATTATGTGATTTGAAAAAAATGGCCCGATTTTCAAAGTCGGGCCATTTTTTGTTGTTTGCAATGTCAGTTACAAGGGCTTTTCGCGCTTTGTGTCTATGTTCGCCAACAGCTGTTCCATTTCGTCTTCGAGCGATATTTCAGGTGCGATGCTATCAATATCGCTGCCCATCTCATTGGATAGGTCAAGGAAAAGGCTATCTTCCAAGCTGCTGTCGGAAATATCGAGTTCCGGTTCTTTGAAGGTATCAAGAGACGCGGAGACGGCTGCGACTACCGGCGCTACCACAGCAGCAACAATGGGCGCTGCGGCGGGTGGTGGCGGCGCTACCGGTGTTGGCAAAGCTGCAGGTCTCGCGACGGGTGCCAAAGGTTCCATACGAGGTACGATTGGCGCGGCAGGGCGCGGGGGAAGCGGCGCTATTGGTCTTGGCGTATAGGTTTGCTGCAAGGGGAACTCAGATGGCTGCGGCCGCACAGGCGGAGGCGCTACGGCGGCACGCGGCGGTTCAACGGGGCGACGCTCAGGTATCTTTGGTTCGTCTAATGATTTTATGGGTTCGCTGGCTCTCGGGGCAATGAGCACCGGTCGCATTTCTTCCGGCGTGTCGCGCATTTGTTGCGGTGATTGCGCCTGACGTGGCGCTGCCAAGCGGATATTTTGCTCAACCACAACATCTGTCGGCCCACCGATGAGGATGAGATGCTCAACATCATCGCGGCGCACCAAAATTAAACGGCGACGCGCATCCACAGGGGTCGCGTCCATAACAGTAAGCCGGGCTTGGCGGGATCTACCTCCACTAACAAGCGTACCGCCGAGCAGACGTCGTGCCAGCCAAATCAAAATCAAAACGGCGAGCAAAATAGCGGCAAACAGGATAATGAATGTGACCGTTGGCGAAATATTCGGCCCGAATAATCCTTGTATTGAAGTTAGCATTGTCACCCCCGTTTTGCTTTTTCTAAGGGCAGACTAGCGCTGGAATGGAATTTGAACAAGTTTTCACATCAATTGTTCCAGCCTGTTGATAACTCACTGGCAGTTTGCTCGCAAATCTATGCCATAGCCACTTTCCGCATCGCCTAGAATATGATTCAAGCGTACACGTAAGTTTACGAAGCAGGGGAATCCACATGGCATCTGATAGCGGCACCACTGCCGAGATTGCACCTGTCGTTGATCGTGAATCACGGCCGGGCGAGGCGATACGCCTGCTTGGTCTGGGCGCTGTTTTGATTGTTGTGGCGGGGCTGTTTTTCTTTCTTGGTGACCGCATTAGCGAAGTGTACAGGTTAGGCATACTCGGCATTTTTGCGATGATCGGGATTTTCTATTTGTTTGCCTCGGTTATTGGCATTATTCGCATTGCGCCGCGCTCTACCGGAAACGAAATGTCACGCGCACTATTGGATGGCGCAGGCGAGGGCACTGTTGTTAGCGACGAGCGTGGCCGCATTGTCTATGCCAATAAAGCTTATGCCGATATTTGTGGTGCGGTTGGTCCTGAGCAGGTTAGATCGCTCGAAAGCGTATTACGGACGGACCCTGAAGCGTCCGAGGCCGTGCAACGCCTGTCCGAAGGTTTGCGCTCTGGCGCTGCGGGTCTTGAGGAGTTGCGCCTTTCACGCTCTCTTTCGGAGGCCAGTGGCAAGACAGGCAATTGGTATCGCATCAAAGCCAAACCATTGAAGCTGGCGGGGGCAAAAGACCCACTGAATATCTGGCAAATTAGCGATATTTCCAATGAACGGGCTGAACAAGAGCGGTTTTTCCGTGATTTACAGCTCGCAATTGATCATTTGGATCACGCGCCCGCAGGCTTTCTGTCCACCAATGCTGATGGTTCCATTGCCTATCTGAACTCAACTTTGGCGGATTGGCTAGGTATCGATCTTGGCACGTTCCGGCCAGGTACTGTTGATTTGTCCGATCTTGTCGCCGGAAATGGCATGGATTTGATTGAAAGTGTGAAAGCGGAGCTTGGTACATCGCGTAGCGCTGTGATTGATTTGGACTTGGCCAAGAAAAACGGACAGGCGCTGCCGGTTCGTTTTTATCATCGCGTACAAACCAACAAGGATGGTTTGGCTGGGCCCTCGCGCACCATTATTATCAATCGCTCGGCAGGTGAAGATGGTCTTTCAGAGCAGCGTGCGGCTGAAGTACGCTTTGCGCGTTTCTTTAACTCCGCACCTATGGCCATCGCCGCCGTGGACAAGGATGGAAAGGTGCTGCGTACCAATGGCCCGTTCCATAAGCTGTTTTCAGACCTATTTAGCCAAGATGCCGTGGACCGGCATGTCGCGTTGGAAACTGTCGTGCATGAGCGGGACCGTGATGCATTCCGCAACGCGCTCTCAAATGCGGTGGCGCGGCAGGCGGATATTTCGCCCATTAACAGTGTGATGCCGAATGACGAAAGCCGTCATTTGCGCATTTATTTCAATACTACGGCGGATGAGGCGTCTGAGGCTGGCGGTGAGGCGGCGTTTGTTTATGCTGTTGATACGACCGAGCAACGTGCTTTCGAGGCGCAGATTGCCCAAAGTCAGAAGATGCAGGCTGTTGGCCAGCTTGCTGGCGGCATAGCGCATGACTTTAACAATGTTTTGACTGCCATCATTATGTCGTCTGATTTGTTGCTGCAAAACCATCGCGCATCAGATCCCTCGTTCCCCGACATCATGAACATCAAGCAAAATGCTAACCGTGCGGCGTCGCTGGTTCGCCAGTTGCTCGCCTATTCGCGTCGCCAAACATTGCGCCCGCAAGTGGTCAGCATGATGGATGTGCTGGCCGATTTGCGGATGTTGCTGACGCGCCTTGTTGGCCCTGATGTGACGATGAAAATTGAGCATGGCCGCGATCTTTGGCCCGTGAAAGCAGATGTAGGGCAACTTGAACAAGTGGTTGTTAATTTGGCGGTCAATGCGCGGGATGCAATGCCCGGCGGTGGCACACTTACAGTTAAAACTCGCAATCTTGCTGCAGAAGAAGTGGCAGCATTTGGCTACCGCGAGTTGGTCGAGGCTGATTATGTTTTGACGGAAATGTCTGACACAGGAACCGGCATTCCGGCTGCAATTCGCGAGAAAATATTTGAACCATTCTTTACCACAAAAGAAGTGGGCAAGGGCACAGGCCTCGGGCTCTCTATGGTTTACGGCATCGTGAAGCAAACCGGCGGTTTCATCTATCTGGAATCTGAAGAGGGCAAAGGCACGCAGTTCAATATATTCCTGCCGCGCCATGTCGCAACCGCAAGCGAAATGTTGCAAATTGACGCCGCGCCGCAGGGCAGCGGCTCTACGCCAGAATCTAACCCGTCCAAACCCATCCCTTCTACTGATCTGTCAGGCAGCGCCACGGTGTTGCTTGTGGAAGATGAAGACTCAGTGCGTATGGGCGGCGTGCGCGCGCTGCAATCGCGCGGTTACACAGTGCATGAGGCAGCGAGCGGGGTTGAAGCGCTGGAGGTGATGCTTGAACTTGATGGCAAGGTGGACATCGTCGTCTCCGACGTGGTTATGCCTGAAATGGATGGCCCTACTTTGCTGCGCGAACTGCGCAGGACGTACGGCGACATCAAATTTATCTTCGTTTCCGGTTATGCGGAGGATGCATTTGCTAAAAATCTACCTGCCGATTCAAAGTTTGGATTCTTGCCGAAGCCGTTTTCTCTGAAACAATTGGCCGCGGCAGTGAAAGACATGTTGGAGTCTGACTGATATAGGTATTTTCTTGGCTAGCATTTTCGCGTTAATCTTGCCGCGAGTTTGAGGTTGCAGCCGTCGCCTTTGAAAGCGTATCGTTATACATATTATAAATAAAAAAAGGCGGGCTAATGGATCAGGAACTAGAGGAAAACATCATTGCGCTTTTTGGCCAACATGCCGATAAGGCGAGCGAAGTGATTACTGTTGATACGCCGCTTGAAAAACTCGGCATCCACTCACTGGAACTTACTGAAATTGTGATGGATATAGAAGACAAGTACGGCGTTGAGATTGATTTATCAACGGTTGATACGTGGCAGTCATTCAGCAAGGTTGGTGACATTGTTGATGCGGTTAAGCGACTCTTGACGGAAAAAGCAGAAGCGGAAAAGGCTTAAGTGTCCCGCATAAAGATTGTTATTACCGGAATGGGGGCTGTGTCCGCCATCGGCACGAATGCGTCTGAAATCTGGAGCTCAATGCGCGAAGGGCGCGGCGGCATTGGCGAACTTACAACGATTGCGCTGAACGACCTTAAAGGCAAGATTGGTGCTGAAATCAAAGTATTGCCGGATATCGGGCTTGACCATCGCCGTTTGGTGACGATGGATCGTTTCAGCCATATGGCGGTGCTTGCGGCTGACGAGGCATTTAAGCAATCCGGTTTAACGTTGGATGACAAAGGCGCGCTACGTGCGGGTTCCGTTGTCGGCGTCGGCACATTTGGCGGCATTAGCATTGATGAGGCCTATAAGGCAGTTTGGGTTGACTTCAAAAAGCATCCTCCGATTTTTACAGTGCCAAAGGCGATGCCGGGTGCGGCGGCGGGGCAGGTCAGTATGCATTTGGGGCTGAAAGGTCCAGTGTTTGGGGTCAGCTCGGCGTGTTCATCTTCTAACCATGCCATCGGCACAGCTGTAGATATATTACGGTCAGGGCGGGCCGACGTGATGCTCGCTGGTGGCGCTGATGCGCCGATTATCTTCGGTGTATTGAAAGCCTGGGAAGCCTTGCGCGTTATGGCGAGTGAGCCTTGTCGGCCATTTTCAGCAAACCGCGCGGGTCTTTCCGTTGGCGAAGGCGCAGGTATGTTCGTGCTTGAGACCGAGACTCATGCCAAAGCGCGGGGCGCGGTAATATTGGCTGAACTTGCCGGATTTGGCATGACGGCAGATGCGTCCGATATCGTGGCTCCTGGTGTTGATGGTCCTACACGAGCGATGCAAGATTGCTTGCGTGATGCCGGTCTGAACCGTGAGGACATCGGCTATATCAATGCGCACGGCACGGCTACCAAGGCCAATGATATGATTGAAACGCAAGCCATTAAGGCGGCGTTTGGTGATTACGCGCGAAGTCTGTCGATCTCATCCACCAAATCCATGCATGCTCATTGCATGGGTGCATCGGGAGCTATCGAGCTGATTTCCTGCGTTCAGGCCGTTCGCGAAGGTATTATTGCGCCCACGATCGGCTATGAAATTCCCGACCCCGATTGCGATTTGGACGTGACACCAAACGTTGCCAAGGAACGAAAAGTGGATGCGGCAATATCAAATTCGTTTGCTTTTGGCGGCACCAATGCGGTGCTGTGTGTCAAACGTTATTAAGCCGACCCTAATCTTGCCGCAATCACCGCTAGTGTTCCGCAAATAATCGGGCTAACTTCCGATCAGTGAATCAAAACCGGGGATCGGAATTATGAAGCATACTGTTACCAAAGCTGTCACTCTCGCCGTTTTGGCGTCCTTCTTGGCTGCTTGCACGACCACAAACCCTTACACTGGCGAACAGCAAGTTTCCAAAACTGCGGGCGGCGCTGCCATTGGTGCGCTGGCTGGCGCTGGTGTCGGCTTGTTGGCTGGCGGCGATGATCGCCGTAATGCGCTGATTGGTGCGGGTGTTGGTGCTCTTGCCGGCGGCGTTATCGGCAATGTAATGGATCAGCAGGAAGCTGAACTTCGTCAGCAGCTGCAGGGCACAGGCGTTTCTGTTACCCGTAATGGCGACCAGATTATCCTCAATATGCCGTCGAATATTACGTTCCAAACAGATCAGGATGCAATCTCCACGGCCTTCTATCCGACGCTCAATTCAGTCGCGTTGGTTTTGAACAAATATGGCCAGACGCTGGTTGATATTTACGGACATACAGATTCGACAGGCGATGATCAGTATAATCTTGATCTATCGCAGCGCCGCGCGTTCTCGGTTTCGACGTATTTGTCAAATCAACGTGTTGATGGCCGCCGCTTCCGCGTTCAGGGCATGGGCGAGGGTCAACCTGTTGCTTCCAATGCGACCTCAGCTGGCCGCGCACAAAATCGCCGTGTGGAAATTCAAATCACACCGCTACAATAATT
>JANPBE010000089.1:0-5320 GCA_031430295.1 Phyllobacterium sp. | reverse complement strand
ATGCATTTCGCGAGCCGGGCCGGATGCGCCTTTGCTTGTGGGTTCAACACCCAGCGGATTTCCAATCCGCCAGCAAAGCACCGGCCGTTGCAACGGGGACACGGAATTCATGATCCAAGTGTCTGTGGCAACGGCCGGTGCTTTGCTGGTGGATTGGAAATCCGCTGGGTGTTGAACCCACAAGCAAAGGCGCATCCGGCCCGGCTCGCGAAATGCATGACTGCCTTGTCAACAAGGTGGAAGGTTTTCACGAGTGACAGGGTCAGCGCAAGAACACCGAGCTCGGGTGTGTGGCGATGTCACACATTAAAATCTTTAGAAGGCAGGACCACACACCCGGCTTCCCCAAAGATTATACAATAGCCAGACCGGCAACGGGGCGTGGCAATGAGGAAGATTTGCTCTTTGAAATTATTGACCCAATTACCGCGACAATTTGCGGCGTTCCATTGGGGCCATGCTGTCCAGCAGTGCTTGCGCCGACATAGCAATATGGTCATGCAAATCCGGACGCCATAGCGCAAACGCCAAGTTTGCCTCCACAAATCCCTCTTTTGAACCGCAGTCAAACGTACGGCCTCGAAAATGACTGCCGTAAAACGCCTGATCGTCCATAAGCTTGAGCATAGCATCAGTTAGCTGGATTTCGTTGCCAGCGCCGCGCTCTTGCGTAGCCAAATAGCTAAAAATCTCCGGCTGCAAAATATAGCGGCCATTGATATAAAAATTGGACGGGGCAGTGCCAGCCTTGGGCTTTTCAACCATGCTGTTGATACGAAAACCATCACCAATAGACGCACCACGACCGACGATGCCGTACTTATGTGCCTCGGAAGGATCGCACTCTTGCACACCGATAATGTTTTCACCGGTCTGCTCGTAAAGTGAAACCATTTCCTTCAGGCAGCCTTTTTCGGCCTGCATAATCATATCCGGCAACAGCAGCGCAAACGGCTCATCACCCACCAAATCACGCGCGCACCACACAGCATGGCCGAGGCCCATCGGCACTTGCTGGCGCGTGAAGCTGGTGCTGCCCGGAACAGGCTGCATCCGCTGCAAACGTGCTAATTCCTCGTCTTTGCCGCGTTCGGCAAGGGTATTGTAAAGTTCGAATTGAACGTCGAAATAATCTTCAATGACGCCCTTATTGCGCCCAGTAACGAATATCATGTGTTCGATGCCAGCCTCGCGGGCCTCATCCACCACATATTGAATGACCGGACGATCCACAATCGTCAACATTTCCTTCGGGATCGCTTTGGTTGCTGGCAAAAAGCGCGTACCGAGACCAGCAACAGGAAATACAGCTTTACGAATTTTACGTGGGCGTTCAGTCATATTTTGATCCTCTAAATTTCAATTGACACTTTCATGACAAATTTGAGATTCAATAAATGCGTAAGAAAGAACTGGGCATACGGACCGTCAAAAACACGATTTGGAAGTGGCTCATCAAATTATGGTAAACCAATTCCTAACTTAGCTGCCCTATACATATGCACAAATCCCTCACGGTAGGAAGCAAAAGTCATGATATCCAAAAAATCGCGGTATTTTATAGCAACATCAGCCATCGCAGGTATGATCTTGGCTGGAACCGTTGTGGCCAAGGCCGATCAAGGTTTCCTGAATTTTATTGCTAAATTCCAAACCGTCGCGGCCAAAAGCGGGATATCGGCCCAAACATATAACGCGGCATTTGCAGGCGTCACTGATATTGACCCAGTCGTATTGGAAAAGGCAAATTTTCAGCCGGAATTCAAATCTCCAATGTGGGATTATATCGACAACCGCGTACAGGAGAAATCCGTTGCCACGGGTCGTGCCATGGCAAAAAAATACAAGCCTTGGCTCGACAAGATCGAAGCCAAATTTGGCGTGGACCGGAACATTCTTTTGGCTATCTGGTCGATGGAAACAAACTACGGCGATATCCTGACAAAGCCCGGTGTTGTGCGCTCGGTTGCCCGCTCGCTGGCAACGCTGGCATATGCCGATAAGTCCCGTGCCAAATTTGCCCGCAGCCAGTTGATAGCCGCGCTCAAGATATTGCAGCGCGGCGATACCGATGCCGCCGGATTGCAAGGTTCATGGGCGGGCGCAATGGGACAAACTCAGTTCATCCCCACCAGCTATCTCCTCTACGGCGTTGATATGGATGGCAACGGCCATCGCAATATATGGACGTCCGTGCCCGATGCCCTGGCAACATCAGCGAATCTGCTTCACAAAAACGGGTGGCAGACAGGTCGCACTTGGGGTTACGAAGTCACTTTGCCTGCCGGTGCCAAAGCGGGTGGCACAAAGTCTTTGGATGCATGGGCTGCCAGCGGCGCAGGCCGCGCCAACGGCAAGCCATTCCGCAATGGCGGCGATGCCGCATCCTTGAAATTTCCGGACGGTAAATCAGGACCAGCATTTTTGATGTTGAAAAACTTCCGCGTGATAAAAGCATATAATAATGCCGATAAATACGCGCTGGCCGTCGGCCTGTTAGCCGATCAAATTGCTGGCGGCGCGCCAACAGTGCGCGATTGGAACCGGCCTTTCACAAAGCTCAGTATTCCCGAAAAAGAGGAGCTGCAACAGCGCCTCGGGCAAGTAGGCCATTATGACGGCGAAGTGGACGGCAGCATCGGCTCCGGTACAAAAGCCGCAATTCTTTCCTATCAAAACGCAGCTGGCTTGACGGCAGATGGCTATCCAAGCAAAGAGCTATTGGACTATTTACGCAATAGATAATTGCAAACCCAGGTGGTAGCCACGTTTTGAAGTCATTTGTAATGCGTTTTATGGCTCTGGTTCTGGCGGTCGCAGTGGCAATTTTCCCATTGGCGCAGACCAATACTGCCTACGCACAGCAAACCCGTTCACCTTCAATTCTGGAGTTTTTCGGCTTTAAGAGCCCCGGAACCAGATTGGTAGATCAAAATGAGTCAGCACCCATAAAAAAGAAGAAAATTGCGGTCAAACCCGCAGGGCGCAAGAAACCGAGGCCAATCGTAGCTCCCACAGGCACAGGTGAGAAGAACACATCGGTTCAAAATGCTGTTCCCACGGACCTCCCTTCGGCAAAGGCGATCGATGCTAAGACAATTCTCGTAGTTGGCGACTTTATGGCTGGCGGCATTGCCGAAGGCATAGATGCCGCGTTCATCAGCGAAACCGGTGTCAAAATTGTCGAAAAGTCCAATGGCTCATCCGGCTTTATCCGCGATGATTATTATAACTGGCCACAGTCGATCGTCACACTGAGCGCCGAAAACAAACCGGCGGTCATCGTAGTTATGATTGGTTCCAATGATCGCCAGCAACTTCGGATCAATGGTAAAAACGAAGTCGTCCGCAGCCCCACTTGGCTCGCGGCTTATCAAAGCCGCGTTGCGCAATTTTCAACGACATTGAAATCGCTCGGCGTACCGGTAATTTGGGTTGGATTACCACCGTTCAAGTCCACTCAAATGAGTGCAGACTATCTGGCTTTCAACGACATATATCGGCGCGAGACCCAAAACATCGGCGGCACCTTTATCGATATTTGGGAAGGCTTCGTGGATGACCAGGGCGCGTTCACAATCAATGGCTTTGACTATACCGGCCAGCCCGCAAAGCTACGCGGCAGCGACGGCATTAACTTAGCCACCGCCGGCAAACGAAAAATCGCATTCTTCGCCGAAAAAGCAATTCGTGCCGCCTTGGGAAATGTCGCGCAACCCTTTGCAGTGACAGCGCTTGGTCCGTTTGCATTGCCGGGCCCGGTGCGCCCCGCAGCGCCGGACGTCACGGCAATTACCCGTCTCGCACCAATCTCACTTTTTGATCCGGTCTTTGATGGTGATACGGAATTGCTTGGCGGGGCCAAACCAGCCACACCACAAAAATCTGCATCCACGGCAAATGCACTTTACGTGGATGGCAAACTGCCGGACGCGAAGCCCGGCAGAGTGGATGATGTTAAGGTTGTGAAGTAGCCTTACCGCGGCAGAACCGTCGTGCCCATCAGCGCCAAGTCGATAGACCGTGCCGCCTGACGGCCCTCGCGTATGGCCCAAACAACGAGCGACTGACCACGGCGAATATCACCCGCGACATAGAACTTGTCGATATTCGTGCGATAATCTTGTTCGTTAGCCACAACATTGGTCGAACCGCGACGATCCCTATGAATTGTCAGCTTGTCACCAAGACCATGCACCAACCCATTTTCCAACGGCCCCGCAAAGCCGATAGCGATGAATGCGAGATCCGCTTTGATGAAGAATTCTTTGCCAGCAATTGGCTTGCGCGCCTCGTCAACTTCGCAGCACTTCACATGGGTGAGCACGCCGTCTTCGCCTATGAAGGCCAAAGTTGCCACTTGGAACTCGCGCTCCGCGCCTTCGGCCTGCGAAGATGAGGTGCGCATTTTCGTCGCCCAATAAGGCCAGACGCTAAGCTTATCTTCCTTTGTCGGTGGCTGTGGACGAATATCGAGCTGCGTAACGCGCACAGCACCCTGGCGGAATGCCGTGCCCACACAGTCGGATGCCGTATCGCCGCCGCCTATAACCACCACATGCTTACCGCCAGCAACAATCGGATCAGCATCCCATGCGTTTGAGGTAATTTCTTCGCCGCCCACACGTTTATTTTGCTGCACAAGGTAAGGCATCGCGTCAAACACGCCGGATAATTCAACACCGGGAATGCCCGCTGGGCGCGGATTTTCCGAACCGCCGCAATAAAGCACGGCATCATATGAGGTCAGCAATTCATCGACAGTCTTGTCTTTGCCAATGTTCACATTGCAGAAAAATGTAATGCCCTCGCCGCGCATCTGCTCAACACGGCGATCAATAAAATGCTTTTCCATCTTAAAGTCCGGAATGCCAAAGCGCAGCAGTCCGCCAATCTTGGACTCACGCTCATAAACATGCACCTCGTGGCCAGAACGACCAAGCTGTTGCGCTGCCGCCATTCCCGCCGGACCAGAACCAATGATGGCAACTTTCTTACCAGTCTTTTTATTAGACGGCTGCGGCTTTACATGGCCAAGCTCATAGGCCTTATCGGCAATCGCCTGCTCAACAGTTTTGATAGTGACCGGCACATCTTCAAGGTTTAGCGTACAGGCCTCCTCGCAAGGTGCAGGGCAAATACGGCCTGTAAATTCAGGGAAGTTATTGGTCGAATGCAGGTTGCGAATAGCATTGTCCCAGTCGCCATTATAAACCAGATCATTCCAATCCGGAATTTGGTTATGGACAGGGCAACCCGTATCACCATGACAATAAGGCACGCCGCAATCCATGCACCGCGCCGCCTGCTTTTTCACATC
>JANPBE010000088.1:0-1745 GCA_031430295.1 Phyllobacterium sp. | reverse complement strand
CGCGTTGGTTGGGATAGGCCAAAGGCCAGCGACCATTGCCCCGTGGCCATAACATTTGATATTAAGCCGTAGCAGCTCACTTTTTGACGATCTTGAGTTTGGTAATTTCAGGGTATTCGCCCATGTCATTGCCCGCGCCATCAACTTGCTTGCCCGTTCCGATGGTGATCTTTACGGTCTTGCCGATGTATTTCGGTGGCATGGCTTGGGTTTCATACCAAGTGGCGCATAAGTCGACCGAGCAGAGTGCGTTAATTTCATCGCCGGTTTTTGGTTTGATCGTTAGATAACAATTATCACCGCACTCAAAGCTCACAATTTTGCCGGTCGCAGCTTTGTCTTTAGCGAGCGCAGGTGAGGCTATTAGTGTGGCCGTAAATACCAATGTCAAAATCGATGAAACGCGCATTTTAAACTCCCGTTAAGCCCGAACACTAGCCCAAGGGGCGACAGGCCGTAAAGGGGCAACTATTCGTGCCTCAGCGCCTCAATCGGGTCCAATCGTGCCCCACGCAGCGCAGGGAAGAAGCCGAATACAAGGCCGATCATCGCTGAAAAACCCGCGGCAAGCGCGATAACTGACAGACTCGGGTTGAAGGGAATGCCAAATAGCGATGATGCGAGGAGGGCTAATCCTAATCCCAACAAAATGCCGAATATGCCGCCGATAAGCGATAATACGGTTGCCTCGACAACAAACTGGGTCAGGATGTGACGCTCATGGGCGCCAATGGCAAGACGAATGCCGATTTCGCGAGTACGCTCAGTCACGGATACCAGCATAATGTTCATGATACCGATGCCACCAACCAAAAGGCTCACCCCTGCAACCGCGCTTAACATGCCGGTCATAGTGGTCATGGTGGAAGTCAACGTATTGGCCATTTGCGTTTGGTCGCGCACGGAGAAATCATCATCGCTGCCGAGAGCGATTTTGCGCGATTCGCGCAATATTGCTTCGATATCCGCCTGTACTGCGGAGGTTGCGACGCCATCATTTGCTGCAACATAGATAGTTTCGATGTCAGTTTTGCCAGAAACGCGGCGCTGAAATGCGCTGAGCGGCATCAAAACGATGTTGTCTTGATCTTGCCCGAAACCAGACGTGCCCTTGGCCTCCAGTAAGCCGATAACCGGGCAGTTAACCCCGCCAACACGAATGGTGCTGCCAAGCGGATCGCCACTGCCAAAGAATTGTTTGCGAACGGTTTCACCGATCAGACAAGCAGGCGTGCCGCCGCGCACTTCCTGTTCGCTAAACTCACGTCCCAGGGTGACTGCCCAATCGCGGACGGAGAAAAAGCCTAAATCGGTTCCCGTGACACCAGCCGTCAGGCTTTCCGTGCCATAAACAACGCGCAGGCTTTTTTGGCTGACGGCGGAAACGGCCTTAATTCCGGTGAGGCCTTTTTGCAGGGCGGCGACGTGGGTGGCATTGAAAGGGCGCGCAGGAGACGAAGGCGGCGAGCCGGGGCCAGCGGGCTGGCCGGGGCGCACGACCAGCAAATTACTGCCCAGCTTTGAAATATCCGCCTGCACTTTGGCGGTCGTGCCGTTGCCGATGGTTATCATGGCGATAACCGCTGCCACCCCTATAACAATGCCAAGCAGCGTGAGGAACGAGCGCAAGGCGTTACGGCGGATGGAGGAAAGCGCGAGGCGTACCGTTTCAAAAAACATCAGCCGTTCCTCTGTTCATTTGGTCCGAGGCGATGTTGCCATCGACAAATTTGATTGTGCGGGTG
>JANPBE010000087.1:0-2474 GCA_031430295.1 Phyllobacterium sp. | reverse complement strand
GAGGATATTGTCACCACGGGCCTTTCAATCCGTGAGACCATCGCTTGTCTTGAGGCACTGGGTGCGGAAGTTGTGGCTGCCGCCTGTATCATTGACCGTTCCGCAGGAAAATCAGATGTAGGTGCGCCGCTGATTGCTCTGGCGCAATATGCAGTTCCCGCTTACGCTGCCGACAAATTACCGCCGGAATTGGCTGCCATCTCAGCTATTAAGCCGGGTAGCCGAAATATGTGAACGCAACACTCTTCAATCCTTTGTAATAATCACCACCTATGTTGCGCGGATCGCCGGGAAAACTGGTGGAAAGGGCCTTGTTTCAGAAATGATTTTGAAGTCGCGTCAAGAACTAACATGGACTGACAGGCTGAAGAGCATTTTTTGGCCGAAAAAGTCTTATTGGCGCTCGTTGCAATATTTCGGCAAACGTATTTTACGCATCCGCGCTACGCCCCATGCGTTGGCTCTAGGCTTCGCGATTGGTATATTCGCCGCGTTTACGCCCCCGGGCATACACGTGCCTTTGGCTGTATTTATCGCATGGGTAATCGACGCAAGTATGATCTCTGCGGCGCTGGCAACCGCGATTTCCAACCCATTCACATTTATCCCGATCGGTGCTTTGGACTTGAAGGTCGGTCACATGATTTTTGGTCATCATAGCGGGCCGAGCGTCCCGCTTGAAAACATAATGCCGATGATGATGCACATGAATTTTGGCGGCATGTGGGGGCCGTTCTTCAAGCCATTTTTGCTAGGTTCAGTGTTGTTGGGGGGCGCGTTCGCAATCCCGGCCTATTTTGCAGTTTATGTCGCCGCCAAGTCCTTTGAAAACAATAAGCGGCAGCGGGCAGAGCGCAAATCGGCTGTCAAAGAATGATTATCGGCCTCGGCAGTGACCTCATAGACATCAGGCGTGTTGAAAAATCGTTGGAGAAATACGGCGAACGCTTCACCACGCGGCTATTTACGGACATTGAGCAAAAGAAGTCCGATGGTCGCCATCAGCGCGCCGCATCTTATGCCAAGCGGTTCGCCGCCAAAGAGGCTTGCGCAAAAGCGCTGGGTACCGGCATTTCACGTGGTGTATTTTGGCGTGACATGGGTGTTGCCAACTTGCCAAGTGGAAAGCCGACAATGGTGCTCACCGGCGGAGCGGCAGTGCGGCTCGCAGAGATGATGCCCGCAGGACACAATCCCGCAATCCATCTGACCATAACGGATGACTACCCGTTAGCGCAGGCTTTTGTCATTATCGAAGCCGTTCCCGCCACGTAAACGCTTTAATTGGTTTACAGAAAGCGCCGGTTGCTCCACCGCCCTCAATCGACTATGAGAGCGTAAATAAATCGAGGATGATATGAGCGTGACAAATTCGGGAAAAGCCAAAAGCTCCGGTGGCATTGGCGAAACAATCAGCGTGATCGTGCAGGCCTTGTTGCTGGCGTTGGTTATCCGTTCATTCCTGTTCCAGCCGTTCAGCATCCCGTCAGGCTCAATGCGCCCGACTTTGCTTGAGGGCGATTATCTTTTCGTTTCCAAATATTCCTACGGCTATTCGCATCATTCGCTGCCATTTTCGCCGCCGCTTTTCTCTGGCCGCATATGGGGCGCAGAGCCAACACGCGGCGATGTGATTGTCTTTAAGTTTCCGCCCAATCCGAACCTTGATTATATCAAGCGCCTGATTGGCCTGCCCGGTGATAAAGTTCAGGTGAAGGACGGCATTTTGTACATCAATGATGTCGCCGTGCCGCGCGAAAAGACCCGCCAGATTGATGATTTTGATGTGACACAAGAGCGTCGTCCGGTTGATGTTTACCGCGAGACCCTGCCAAATGGCATCTCCTATGACACGTTGGATCTTGGCGACACAATTGGTGATAATACCCGCGAATTCATTGTGCCTGCGCGTCATTATTTCATGATGGGCGACAACCGCGACAATTCCTCAGACAGCCGCTTCTCAGTTGGCTTCGTGCCGTTTGAAAATCTCGAAGGCCGCGCCACGCTTGTGTTTTTCTCCATTGCCGGCAGCCACAGCCCGCTGGAACTATGGACTTGGCCAACGCAGTTGCGCTTCAACCGCTTCTTTAACTGGGTTCACTAATGCCGTTTTCGGCAAATCGACAGAAAGTTATCGCCGCACGTTTATCGGCATCAACGGGCTATGATTTTATTGATCTGGAACGGCTTGACCGGGCTCTAACACATTCTAGCGCCCGCAATCATGCCACGGCCAACTATGAGCGGCTGGAGTTCCTTGGCGACCGCGTGCTCGGCCTTGTGGTGGCCGAATTACTGTTCGCAGCCTTTCCGGAAGCCGACGAAGGCGAGATGTCATTACGTTTCAACCAGTTAGTGGACGCCAAAACCTGCGCCGAAATCGCGTTGGAACTTGAAATACCAAAACTCCTGCGCGCCGGCAGCGATCTTGGCAGCACGGATAGCAAGCGCTTGCTCAGTGTGCGCGCCGA
>JANPBE010000086.1:0-1892 GCA_031430295.1 Phyllobacterium sp. | reverse complement strand
CCAAAGCCGATTTTGGCTACGATACCTTCGCCGTTCAAAGGCTCTTGCCATTGAATTTCGAGTGTAGGACCGGTCAACTTCCAACGAACAATCACTCCGTTTCCATCGCCTTCCAACTTACCGTATTTGAGCGTGTTAGTTGCTAATTCGTGAAATGTGAGCCCGAGTGCCTGCGTGGCGCGTTCGTTCAAATGAATAGTTGGTCCCTGAAGCCGCGCCTCATCATAATCATCGCCAAGCACTTGTCGCAGTTCCCGGTGCAGCAATTCGCGCAGTTCAGTCCGCTCCCAATTTGAGCGGGTCAATAAGTCTTGCGCAGCGGACATCGCTTGCAACCGGGCTGTGAACGAGTGTGTAAAATTGGTGATATCGCTGGCCCCGGACGCGGTTTGACGCGCAATGGCCAGTACGCGTGCAATTGAGTTTTTTATGCGATGCTTCATTTCTTGCAGCATCATATCCTTGTCTTCGGACGCCTTGAGCGAAATCTCCGCGATTGCCTTTGCAGCGCTGAGCGACTTTAATTGGGCATACGTGGCGAGGCCAAGTGTTGCTGCAAGCAGGAATGATATGATCTGCAGAAAATGACTGCCAAGCTCCGGTCGGGCCAAAACAAATAGGGGCGTAGCCGCGAAATTCAGCTGCCACTTGCGCCCCGCTATGTTCAATGTCCGTGACGCTTTGTACGCGCTTAATTTATCGATACTGGCAAAGTCTTGTGACTGATAAAGTGGCTGTGGTGCATCGGTGACGTCTATCGTGCTGATAACGGCCGGGGCATTTATATTTTTAAGCACTGCATTATGAAAGTCACCCGCGCGAAATGGCGCATAGACAAAGCCTAAAAAATCCAATGCTGGCTTGTCGGATTTGAAGAACACTGACTTTGCTACCACAGGAAAATATACGAGAAACGCATGTTGCTGTTGCAGCCCCGCTTCGGTGACAAGTGTTACAGGCCCCGTTGCAGTTGGCGCGCCGCTATCCATGGCTGTCGTCATTGCTTTACGGCGGATATCATCGCTGAACATATCATAACCAAGAGCGCCCGAATTCCGGCCTTCACTCGGTTCAATGTATACGATTGGGGTACGCATCTCGCCGCCCTCTTGCGGCCTTATCGCGCGATCTATGCCATAGCTCTGCCTGATGATTGCGCTTGCCTGATTTTCATCACCACTTCTTATCAATAGTGCAAAACCAATTGCCTGGACGCCACTGTAGAGGTCACGAATATCAAGGCCATTTACGAAATGCTTGAATGATTTGTTATCGATTGGCGTTGCGCTCGTCGAAAAATAGGATGCTGTCGAACGCAAAATAAGCAGATGTTCGCTGATTTTAGTTTCGACACCGTTTGAAATCTCGTCCGCAAGGCGATCAAATTGCGCTTGGGCCGCCAATTTATTGGAATTGTTAACAGTAACCGACGTAGCAATTCCGATTGTCAACGCTGTCAGAAAGACCAAAAGGGGCGCTATTTTAACCATATTATTCCTCGTAATGGCGCACCTCTAATTTAGTGAAATGTGTTTGGCTGTGTCTTTTGACATTTTGACGATAAAATTTGCAGTCGCAACTAGTCCACAAGAACTACCAATAATCAGTACGTCTATCGTAGCGACATAGTTTTGCTGATGCGTCGCTTTTTTCGCGCCGACCTTTCCTCGAGCGGGAATGTAATGGACCAGCGAAAATATGTGGAGTTGGATTCCATCGTCATCTGGCCATTGACGGCGATTGGCACAATTTTTTCCAACAAGGTGCTACCGAACCCGGAGACAGGGGCGGGCTGCTCGTCGTGTCCTGGCCTTTCTTCCCACACAAGCTTGCAAATGATGCCAGCCTTCACCTTTGACATCTCGATGTGGAGCAGCACTTCTTTTTGATCG
>JANPBE010000085.1:0-1177 GCA_031430295.1 Phyllobacterium sp. | reverse complement strand
CTGGGCGCGAAGCTCAATATCATTGTGCTGGACAATCGCGGCTATGGGTGCATCAACCGTTTGCAAATGGGTACGGGCGGTGCGAACTTTAACAACCTTCTCAAAGACACGTTCCACGAAGTGCTGCCGGATATTGATTTTGCCGCCCACGCCGCCAGCCTTGGCGCCATTTCTTACAAAGTATCTTCGATCGGTGATCTTGAGGTGGCTATGGAAAAGTCCCGCAGCGAAACCCGCACCACGGTCGTCGTCATAGATACCGATGCCCTGATTACGACAAAAGAGGGCGGCAATTGGTGGGATGTCGCTGTGCCGGAAGTCTCAACGCGGCCCCAAGTCAACGTTGCCCGCAAGGCTTACGAGCAGGCCATCAAGCTGCGCGCCCTTGCCAACTAACAATACCAAATCTGGAGTTACAAAGTGAAAGCTAAACTTGGCATGTCGCCCATCGCATGGTGGAATGATGATCTTGCAGAACTAAGCGATGACGTGTCGCTGGAAGAATGTTTGCGCCAATCGCGCTCGGCGGGTTTCACCGGCATGGAGCAAGGCCGCCGCTTCCCTAACAATCCAGAAGAAATGCTGCCAATCTTAAAAGCCGCTGACGTGACGCTCTGCGGCGGTTGGTTTTCCGGCACACTGACATTTGAAGATTTGGATACCAACAAAGCCCGCATCCGCCCGATGATTGAGTTGTTCAAAGCCGTCAACGCGCCGTGCATCGTTTATGGCGAAGTCGGCCGCTCCATCCAAGGCGACCGCTCCAAACCACTGGCAATCAAGACTGTACTCAGTGACGATGAGATGAAATCTTACGCGCGCAAGGTCACTGAGTTTGGCGAATGGTGTGCCAGCGAAGGTATGCCACTGTCCTACCATCATCACATGGCAGCCGTTGTGCAGTTTGAGTATGAGCTCGATGCCTTTATGAAATATTCCGGTGCTGGCATTCCGCTGCTGCTTGATGCGGGGCATCTCGCGTTTGCGGGCGGCAATGTGCTGCGGGCAATTGACAACCACCATAAGCGCATCAGCCATGTCCATGTGAAGGATGTTCGCATGGATGTCATCAATGGACTTGATTGGAAGAGGCAATCATTCCTCGATGCCGTCGCGCTTGGTGCCTTCACTGTGCCAGGCGATGGTTCGTTGGATTTCGGCGCTATTGTGCAGAAGT
>JANPBE010000084.1:0-1720 GCA_031430295.1 Phyllobacterium sp. | reverse complement strand
TGGTGTGCCACGGGCGATTTTGGCGGCGCGGCGGCGCAATTTTGTTGCTCATCAGCGCGGTATGAAGATCGTGTTTTATTCAGCATTGGTAGGCGCGGGATTGTTCACGCTTTTGCCGGGCCGCATCATGGGCGCGGTGGTATTTGGCTGGTAATGCGGCTTGCGTTTTTGATCTTCGCACTTGATAGCTAACGCATGACTTTTGAACCCGTCGAAATCATTACTGGAAATTATAACGAAGGCCTGCTGCTGATCGCGGACCATGCCATGCGGCATTTGCCGGATGAATATGGGCGGCTTGGGTTGCCGGACCATGAGTTTGAGCGACACATCGCTTATGATATTGGCGTAGAAAATGTCACCCGCTATTTGGCGGCGATGATGAATGTGCCTGCCGTGATGGCACGGTTTTCGAGGCTGCTTATTGATCCCAATCGCGGCGAGGATGATCCGACTTTGATACGCCAGCTGTATGATGGCGCGGTGATTACCGGCAATTATCCGCTGGCGAGCGATGAGCGCGAGCGGCGGCTGGATCGCTATTATCGTCCGTTTCGCGATGCTGTGCGCGATTGCGCCAAGCGCTGCGAGGCGCAGGGGGCTTGCGTCATAATCTCGGTGCACTCGTTCACGCCCGTGATGGGTACGAAACCACGGCCTTGGCATGTGGGGCTTTTGTGGGACAAGGATGACCGTGTTTTTAAGCATCTTCAAGCGGGCTTGCAGGCTGATGCAAGTCTAATAATCGGCGACAACGAGCCTTATGATGGGGCGCTTCACGGCGACACCATGCACGAGGAGGGCACGAAGCCTGGCCGCGCCCATTTGCTGATTGAAATCCGACAGGATTTGATTGCCGAGGATGCGGGCGCGCTGGAGTGGGCGAAGCGCCTCGCGCCTCTGCTGCTTGATCTCAATCGTGATGCGGACCTGCACACATTCCGCCATTATGGCTCAAGAACAGATTGACGTTGCGCGTCCCATGGGGCAACCAAGCGCCTCAATTTCCAGACAGCTGCGACTCGCAGCACTAATATATATGAGGATAAAATGGCCGAAGACGTTATGGATAATTCGCAAACTGTTGCCGCTGGCCAGCTACGCGCCTTCATCGAGCGTATTGAGCGCTTGGAAGAGGACAAGAAGAACATCGCTGAAGATATCAAAGAAGTTTACGCCGAGCTGAAGGGCACGGGCTTTGATACCAAAGCAGTCCGCACAATTATCCGGCTTCGCAAGCAGGACAAGGCCGAGCGCGAAGAGGCGGAATCGATTTTGGACCTGTATATGACTGCGCTGGGCATGGAATAGTTAGACTGGCTGATAATTCTACCCTGCCGGCCAGCTGATGCGACTGTTCTGCGCTTCCGGTGCTCACGTCCTTAATGTACGCTGTGCTCCGGTTCTCGAAAGTCACACCATCTGACTCGGCAGGGCGAATTCTAAGCCAGTCTTGCATCGGCGCATGGCCCCACGCTAATCCGATGCATTCGGACGACTTGAAGAATGTGCTGAGAAGGATTTTTCCATTTCTGGATATAATGTCATCGCATCTTCAACTGAAACCATCATTGCGACCGGAACGCCACGGCGCGTGATTGTTGTTCGCTCACCGTGGGTGGCGGCTCTGACGATTTCACAAAGTTTCGCTTTTGCCGTGTTCGTTGAAATGGTTCTCATATTTATCCCCAAAATTTTTAATTGCATTTTGTGACCATGC
>JANPBE010000083.1:0-1816 GCA_031430295.1 Phyllobacterium sp. | reverse complement strand
CGGTGCCAAAACTCGACAAGGCGTCACTGGAGGCCAATGCGCGCCTGCTCGAATCGGTGCTCGATGACTTTCATGTCAAAGGCCAAATCGTTGCGGTCCGTCCGGGGCCGGTGGTCACAATGTACGAATTGGAACCGGCAGCGGGCATCAACTCGAGCCGCGTGATCCAGTTGGCGGAGGATATTGCGCGTAATATGTCGGCGCTGTCGGCGCGCGTGTCAGTCATTCCGGGGCGAACTGTCATGGGTATCGAACTGCCCAACGCGCACCGCGAGGCGGTTGTCTTTCAAGAAATGGTCGGTTCGGATTCGTTCGCCGACCAAAAGGGCGCTTTGCCGATTATACTGGGTAAGAATATCTCCGGCGACCCAGTGATCGCAGATTTGGCCCCGATGCCGCATTTGCTGGTCGCAGGGACCACCGGGTCGGGTAAATCGGTTGGCCTGAACTGTATGATATTATCGCTGCTCTACCGGCTGACGCCGCAAGAGTGCCGCCTCATCATGATTGATCCGAAAATGCTGGAATTGTCGGTCTACGACGGCATCCCGCATCTTCTCACGCCCGTTGTGACTGATCCGAAGAAGGCCGTCGTGGCGCTGAAGTGGACAGTTAAGGAAATGGAAGACCGCTATCGCAAAATGTCGAAAGTGGGCGTTCGCAACATTGATGGATTTAACCAACGCGTCGCGCAGGCACAGGCCAAGGGCGAGCAAATCACCCGCACCATTCAAACCGGCTTTGACCGTGTAACCGGCGAGGCACTCTATGAGACTGAAGCGCTTGACCTGAAGCCAATCCCCTACATCGTCGTCCTCATCGATGAAATGGCCGACCTGATGATGGTTGCGGGTAAAGATATTGAAGGCGCCGTGCAACGCTTGGCCCAGATGGCGCGCGCAGCAGGCATTCATGTGATTATGGCCACACAGCGCCCGTCTGTGGACGTGATCACCGGCACGATTAAAGCCAACTTCCCGACACGTATTTCGTTCCAAGTCACATCCAAAATTGATTCGCGCACAATTTTGGGCGAACAGGGCGCTGAACAGTTGCTAGGACAAGGCGATATGCTGTTCATGGCGGGTGGCGGGCGTATTCAGCGTGTCCACGGACCGTTTGTCACCGATGAGGAAGTTGAAAAGATCGTTGCGCATCTCAAGGTGCAAGGCGTGCCGGAATATCTGGAAGCCATCACACAAGAAGAAGACGAAGAGGGTGATGACGAAGCAGCCGCACCGTCGGGCAACTATTCCGAATCAGATGACCCTTACGATCAGGCAGTCTCCATTGTGCTGCGCGACAAGAAGGCATCCACCAGTTATATCCAGCGCCGTATGGGCATTGGCTATAACCGTGCAGCTTCCCTGATTGAGCGTATGGAAAAGGAAGGCATTGTTGGGCCGTCCAACCAAACCGGTAAGCGTGAGATTTTAGTGCCGACTGAAGATGAAATGATGTGAATTATTCCGCCAAACTGTTGCCACAGTCGCGACAGATTGGCTTGGTAATGCACTATCCTGACTGGAGTGAAAATAATGACAAAGATGATTGAAATGTCGCGACGTGCACTTATCGCAAGCGTCGCCGCTCTATTGCTGCCGCTGGCTTTTGGCGTTTCACCAACGCTAGCCGCCGCCGGCACTTCAGCGGAGGAAATAGCCAGTCATTTCACGGCCGTCAAAACCATCACCGGTGAGTTCGTGCAATTTGGCCCGCGTGGCGAACAAACCGGCGGTACCTTCTATATTTCCCGGCCGGGCAAAATCCGCTTCAATTATGAAAAGCCATCGCCCATCCGCGTTATTGCCGACGG
>JANPBE010000082.1:0-1399 GCA_031430295.1 Phyllobacterium sp. | reverse complement strand
TGAAAATCGACCTCAGCGGCCAGCATCTTGATGAGCTGTTTGGCCATGCGCGGTGTCAAATCATAAGCGTAAGCCGCACGGTATATGCCATCATAAACACTTGGCAAATCGCCCCGCACACGCGGTGGCAACGGCGCGCCGCCAAGCGAGGCCATAATTTCATCGCTGCCTTCCGGCGCTTCGGTTGGCACATATTGATCGCGGTCATCAATGGCGACTGTGAAAAGATGGGTCTTCCCGTCATAGACCGAGGCACGGACAATGCGTGAAGCGTCATTGACGGTTTCGATGCCGATGCGCAGTGCCCAGCCGCCCTTTAATTTAGGGGCGCTTAAGAGTGTCGTGATGGCTTCGGCTATGCCTTCAACATCTGGCCCGTCATAGCCCTCAGCGTTAAGCGCTTTTAGCGGTGCGGTATCCTCACGAAGAGGAATGATTTCTTCGGCAAACTCAGTCAACGGCGTTTCATTGGTATCTTTGGGCGCGACGGATACATTTTCTTTGACGATCTTGACGCCGAAGGATGTGTTCACACCATAATCATCACCGGCACCGAAGCGCAGCGGATCGAGATAATGCAGCGAGGCAACCTGTACGTCGCCCTCGGTGAGTGCGGTTCCGGAAATGCGCACCGCCTCTTCGACTTCTTCCAGTGATAAATTGTTTGCCGGATCAAACTGCGCGGTCTCTATCGGGAAGAGGCCAGTCTTAAGGCTGACTTCGCTTTCAACCTTTGCACCATAGATCTCGCCGGTCTCGACACTTTTGCCTTTGCTGCCATCATCTGCAAACACATCGGTAGCGCTGAAGGGTGGGTATGACTTCTTCGTGGTGTGCCCACCGGCAAGTGCCATTTCCACAAGACCAAACGGCAACATGCGCACAACATCGCGGTCGCCTTGTTTAATCATTGTCGAAACTTGCAAAACGCGTTTGTCTGAAATTTTCAGCGAAATGGCCGTTGCGGTAAGGCGGCCTGCCTTGCCGGACGCGTTATCGCTTTCGCTGCGCATTTCATCTGCCGCCATCACTTCGGCCGGCGTCGTTAATATCTGGCGGCCGTCAAGTGCGGCGGAAAGCGCGACACCCATCAATATAATAGACGTAAAGCCGGTGAGGAATGTTCCGGTGAGCCAGCGGGCGGAAACTTCGCGCCTGTCAGGCGGGCCTTTGCGCCCGTCCGCGACCAGTGGCGGTTCATCGCCCAAGCTCGCCACCATTTTTTCCATTGGACTCATATGTAAGTGCCGATTCCTGTGGGCAAAAGCGTGTGTCGCGCTTTTAATTTGAGTGTCACTATAAAGAGGTGTGAAGTCAAACGCCATATCTGCGAGGTTCACCCTCATATTTGTAAGCTGGATTATGTTTTCCCCATGTTATGGATGCGGCATCGCAGCAA
>JANPBE010000081.1:0-4165 GCA_031430295.1 Phyllobacterium sp. | reverse complement strand
ACGCGTGCCGTTTGGCGTTGGTTCATAGTCCATCAGCATGGTGAAAACATGGATGGGGCCGAGGTGAAGAAAGCTGATATGGTGCGGGGCGTCGATTTTCAGGAAGCGCGACTGGTTGTGAAAATCAGGGAAGCCATCGGTGCGCATGGTGAAATCCCATTCTCCACCTTCGCGGAAGTCGAAGATATGCATGTCATTGGAAAAGCCATCCGGTCCCCACCAATGCGAAAGTTTTTCGGGATTTGAAAAGGCGGCGAACAGCACTTCTGATGACACGCTGAATTCGCGGGTGATGATGATTTCCATTGTTGGGCTTTGCTCTTCTGTAGTGACGAGTTTTGGCATGTCACGCATCCTTGCTCTGAATGGTTTTCAAATAGTCTTCCAACCTATCGAGACGGCCTTCCCAGAGCTGGCGATATTCATCCAGCCAACCATCCAGCTTTTGCAAAGGTGCTGGCTCCAGTTTGCAAGGTCGCCACTGCGCGTTACGGGTACGAGAAATGAGCTGTGCTTTTTCCAGAACTTTCAGGTGCTTTGAAACGGCGGGCAGGCTCATCGAGAACGGCTCAGCCAACTCATTCACCCCCGCTTCGCCCTTTGACAAACGCGCGAGTATCGCCCGACGTGTCGGGTCAGCAAGCGCAAAGAGGGTGGCGGATAAGGGGTCCAAGTTCATTTAATAAACCATTTGGTTAATTAACTAAATGGTTTATTAAAGAATAGCCGTATTTTAGTCAACAACGAAATTTGTGATACAATCTTAAGTTCAAGCCTTGCTCCACTATCATTTTTGGTCGCGTCCCAATATAGAGCTAATAGTTGAGTGTTTAATTAATTTATTTGCTGCTTGTATGAGTTTGGCGGCAATTGCGGTTGGATCATCCTTTGAAAAAAGACTATATTTTCCGAAAAAGATTGCGACTAACACGAGCAAGAGATGAGCTCAGACGAAGGCTTCTGCATTCTAAATTCAAACCAATTTTATCAAAAGGTAGCGCTGCTTCAGTCGCAGAAAGTATTAACAAGGTGGTGGCACCCGTCGGTGGCGCATCGTCGCCTAAATTTGTGGAGGGCCGTGGAATTCGGCGTCGTCCTACAACTTTTATAGTGCCGCCTGCGGATTTCTCGCTTCGCCGACAGTATGACGAAGTAGCATCTTTTTTGAGTCACTTACGCGATCTAACTTATAATCAAATGGTTTTCAAAAAGCGGCCATTCGCGATTGATTTTTCTGCTCTCAAAAGTCTTTCCCCCGGAGCAGCTCTAATTCTGGCTGCGGAATTATATAGAATTCAAAAATTTTCTGACTTCAAATTGCGGGCGGTAAAGGAAAAATCGTGGGACCCATCAATAAAGGGCATTTTGAACGATCTTGGGCTTTTCGAGCTTTTGCAAACCCCCAATATCTTAGCCAACGAGAGTTTAGGGCATGACGATGCTATAGAGATCATAAAGTATCAAGTTGATGATGAAGTTACAGGTGAGAAATGCGGTGAATTATTGGATAAACTGGCTGAAATTGCTGGCAGTATTAACGCAGAACATTTTATTTATGCAGGCTTGGTCGAGGCGCTTAAAAATTCGAAGCAACATGCCTATAATGAGAGTGAACAGTGGTTTGGTGTAAATCCTGGCACTTGGTTTATGACAGGAGCTTACAACTCCCATGAGCAAAAATTGACCGCGGCAGTCTTTGACCTTGGCGTCGGCATCCCTCAAACATTGCCGAGATCTTCACTTTGGGAACATGTTCGTCCATACTACTCGAAAATGGGAGGTACCAACGACGATGGAAAAATGATTGCCGCTGCGATGGAGTATGGGCGTAGCCGTACTGAAAGCCAAGGTCGTGGTAATGGGTTGCCAGTTATGATGCGACTTCTTGATCATCATGATGGGTATTTACGCATAATAAGCGGCAGAGGTGAGGTAACCTATGATAGCTTGACAAAAATAATTCAGAATTTTAGCCACACCGAATCAATTGGTGGTACACTGATTGAGTGGAGTATAAAAAAATGATTGTTGGTGAGATGAATTCAACTGAAAAAGTAGTAAATATAGCACAGGATTTCTCGCGAACACCTGGTGGTAGATACAGGACTGATGGGCCGGCATCTGGTGAAGAATTCAGGGAGGAATTTTTGGTTCCAGCCATGGGCCGAGATGCTGTTTTGGTCGTGGAGCTGGATGGCGCTCGCGGCTATCCTTCGTCGTTTCTTGAAGAGGCGTTCGGGGGGCTTGTAAGGCAGTTTCACCTGACTAGGCAGGAATTTACCCGCAAAATACACATAAAATCATCAAGTGCTTATGAAATTTATGTTTCTGATATTTTAACTTATGTTGAGCAGGCGGCTAATGCCTGATTTGTTAAACACTTTTGTCATTGCCATATTAGCTGGAGTTGCTTCAGCTGTGACAGGTCTATTCGGTCTTGCGTTCACAAACAGATACACCGAAAACAGACGGTTACTCGATACTACACTTGTTGAACTCGAGCAGCTTACTGACCAATGTGCAAAAGTTGCCTCAATTGTTTGGGACAATATTGGACGACCTAGCTCTGCCGAGACATCTGAAACCATTTGCCTTCTGCATGATATTGCCTGTCAAATTGACTTTGTTACTCAGCGATTACCCACTTCAAAACTCCGCATTAATTCCCACCACCTGAATTTTCGACGTGCTACAACTGGCGATAATTTTGACGTTCTAAACCGAAATGCAAACCCGCAACGAATAGGCGAAATCAGATCTTCGGCCGCCGCATTGAAAATGTCTTTTCGCGCTGTCATTTACGATCGGAATAAATTTTTCTCGCCGATCTAATAACGTAACACAAAACTCAAAAATAGTCTTGCAGTGGCCGGACCTCAAAGCTGCCGTCCTTGAGCGCGCCAATCGCTTGCGCCGTGGACAGGGAGCCTGCGATTGTCGTGGTGTAGGGCACTTTTTGCATAAGGGCTGCGCGGCGGAGGGATTTTGAATCAGACTCCGCTTTCGCACCGTCCGTGGTGTTGAAAACCAGTTGGACACGGCGGTTGCGGATGGCGTCTTCGATGTGCGGACGGCCTTCTTGCACCTTGTTGATTTTCTCGGTCGGGATGCCATTTTCTTTGAGGAAGTTGGCAGTGCCGCTGGTAGCCAGCACTTTGAAGCCTTGATCCGCCAGGAGCTTTACGGCTGGCAGAACGCTAACTTTATCCTCGTCTTTGACGGACACAAACACAGTGCCGGAGCGTGGTAGTTCCACGCCTGCGCCTAGCTGTGATTTGGCAAAGGCGATGGCAAAGCTGCGATCGAGACCCATGACTTCGCCTGTGGAGCGCATTTCCGGGCCGAGCAGCGTATCGACGCCCGGGAAACGGGCGAAGGGAAATACGGCTTCTTTGACGGCAATGTGCTTCAAATCACGCGAATTCACGCGTGGACCGTAGTGGGCGACGGCTTCATCCAAGCTCTCGCCAGCCATGATGCGGGCGGCGATTTTGGCGATGGGAAGGCCAATGGTTTTAGCAACGAATGGCACTGTGCGCGAGGCGCGTGGGTTGACCTCAAGCACATAAACCACGCCGTCTTTGATGGCGAATTGCACGTTCATCAGGCCAACGACTTTGAGCGCCATGGCCATTTCGGCGGTTTGACGTTCGAGCTCATCGACGATTTCATTTGAGAGCGTGTGGACGGGTAGCGAACAGGCGCTGTCGCCGGAATGGATGCCTGCTTCTTCGATATGCTCAAGAATTCCAGAGACATAGACGTTTTTACCATCGCAAAGACAATCAACATCCACTTCCGTGGCGTTGCTCAAATACCGGTCGAATAGCAGCGGATTTTTGCCGAGCAGCGTGTTGATCTGGCCAGTCTTGTCGTTTGGATATTTCATCTTAATGTCTTCAGGCACCAGTTCGGGAACCGTGTCGAGAAGATAGGATTGCAGCGCGGACTCTGAGCGAATAACCTGCATGGCGCGGCCGCCGAGCACATAGGAGGGGCGCACGACGAGCGGGAAATCCAATTCGCTGGCGATGATGCGGGCCTGTTCAACAGAGTAGGCGATGCCATTTTCCGGTTGGGTAAGGTCCAAGCGCGTTAACAGTTTCTGGAAACGGTCGCGGTCTTCGGCCAGATCGATTGCATCAGGCGTGGTGCCTAAAATCGG
>JANPBE010000080.1:0-2840 GCA_031430295.1 Phyllobacterium sp. | reverse complement strand
AGGCACAAGCCCAATTGTTTTGCCCGCGCGGCGCAGAGGCAGCAGCGCGGCACGAAGCTCGGCTATGGTTTTGCAGACCTGCATTTACTTCACCTCAACATCCAGCCCGACATCCAAAGTGGGGGCGGTCATGGTGATTTTTGAAGTGGAAATGAAGTCCACCGTCTCGGCAACAGCGCGGATGGTCTTCAAATTGATGTTACCGGAGGCTTCGAGAATGACCTGACCGTTGTTAATTTTCACTGCCTTTTCAAGCAGTTCCGGCCCCATATTATCAAGCAGAATCACATCAGGATTTTCGGCTAACGCTTCGCGTAGCTGGTCTAAAGTGGTGACTTCGCACTCGACGCGGACGAGATGTCCGGCATAGGCTTTGCCAGCGCGGATGGCCTGAGCGACGCCGCCGCAGACCGCTATGTGATTGTCTTTGATGAGGATGGCATCGTCTAAACCATAGCGATGCACTGAACCGCCGCCGAGGCGAACGGCGTATTTTTCAAAGGCACGCAGGCCCGGAATTGTCTTGCGTGTGCAGGTGACGCGAGCTTTGGTGTGGGCGATTTCTCTTGCAAAAACAGACGTGTAGGTGGCAATTCCGGAGAGGTGCATCATAAAATTCAGCCCTACCCGCTCGCCGGAAAGCACAGCTCTTGCGGGGCCTTCTACGCGGGCGATGACATCACCAGCGGCGAGCACATCGCCGTCGGATTTCATGGCTTCAAAGCTGATGGACGGGTCCATCATGGCGAACGAAACACGGGCAAAATCTATCCCAGCGAGCACCCCAACTTCGCGCGAAGACAGTACGGCAACCGCCCGAGATACGTGCGGAATGGTTGCGGCGCTGGTAATATCGCCCGCGCGGCCGAGGTCTTCCAAGAGCGCGGCGCGGACAGCCTCTTCAACCAAGATGTTTGGTAACTCTGGGCGAAATGCGTTGGTCATTATTTGGTCTCCGCAATTTCGGATGCGAACGCATCGGCGTCTGCGAGGGTGGTAAAAGTGCGGTGCTTCCAGCTTTCCACCTGTTCGGGGAAATCTGTGCGGAAATGCCCGCCACGACTTTCTTCGCGCAGCAGCGCCGATGTCGCCATCAGCTTGGCGGTGGTGAGCATGTTGGCAAACGGGATTTGCGTGTTCTTGCGCTCAAGCTCAACGATTAACTTGATGGCCTTTTTCATGCCATCGCCATTACGAATAACGCCGACTTCGGCAGACATCATTTTGCGCAGCTTAGTCATGGCGGCGGTGTCTGGCTCGGCCATGTCCTCGTCTTTCAGGCTGGCGCCTTCAGGCCAGGGGTTGAGCTTTGGCGGGGGCAACAGGCCTTGGATATTGTCCGCAATGCGGGCGGCGAAGACGACGGCTTCAAGCAGCGAGTTGGACGCCAGACGGTTGGCCCCATGGGCGCCCGTGGAGGTGACTTCGCCTGCTGCCCAGAGGCCATCCAGCGACGTGCGGCCATCCGCGTCGGTCAGCACGCCGCCCATGTGATAATGCACGGCGGGGATGACGGGTATCGGATCAACGACGGGGTCAATGCCTGCCTCGCGGCAGTAGCCATACACGGTGGGAAACTCGTGCGCGAAGTGCGAGCCGACTGTTTTGGTGCAATCCAAATAGGCACCGCGTCCGGCTTGTACTTCGGCGAAGATGCCACGGGCCACAATGTCACGCGGCGCAAGTTCGGCATCGGGATGGATGGGCAGCATGAAGCGCACGCCAGCGGAGTTGATGAGGTGAGCGCCCTCGCCGCGCAAGGCTTCAGTGGCCAGCGGTGCGGGATCGCGGCCAACGTTTATAGCGGTTGGGTGGAACTGTACAAATTCGGGATCGGCAATCACAGCGCCAGCGCGGGCCGCCATGCCGCAACCGCCGCCGCGCGCTTCCGCAGGATTGGTGGTGACGGCAAACAAATGTCCGACGCCGCCGGAGGCCAAGACCACGGCACGGGCGGGAAATGTGATGCGCTTTTTGGCGCGGCCACCATCGGCTCTGGCTATGACGCCGGAGACATAGCGACCGTCTGAAATTAGCTCATCGACCAGATAGCTTTCCAAAACGCGGATGGACGGCGTTTTGCGCACGGCGGCAATCAGCGCCTCCATAATAGCCTTGCCCGCCATATCGCCGCGCACGCGCACGACGCGGTTTTCAGAATGGGCTGCCTCGCGCGATTGCACCAGCTTGCCTTCCAAATCCTTATCGAACGGCACGCCGTAGCCGAGGAGATCAAAAATCCGATCCGGTGCTTGGCTGACCATTAGTCTGGCGATTTTCTCATCCACAATGCCAGCGCCGGCGATAATCGTATCGTGCAGATGCTTTTCAAACGTATCGCCATCGCCAATTGCAGCCGCGATTCCGGCTTGCGCCCACGCGCTGGAAGCGCCTCGTCCGATAGGGGCAGCCGCCAGAATGGTGACCGGACGGGGCGCGAGTTTTAACGCGCAGAACAGGCCCGCAAGGCCACCGCCAATGATGACAATATCATCAATGCCAGTCCATGATTGCGGCGGGTGTTGGTCAATTGGGCTATGGGGCATTTATAAATTCCTGTTCGCCATTACGGCGTCCCCTTCTCCCCGCCGCTTGCGGGGAGAAGGTGCCCAAAGGGCGGATGAGGGGCAGCTCAATGCTGAAATGATCGGCGAAAATCGAGACGCGAAGGCTTTGGCCTGAGTTATGACTATAGCCGAACTTCGGCGCTGCCCCTCATCCGGTCCTGCGGACCACCTTCGCCCCGCAAGCGGCGGGGAGAAGGGAACGCCCTCAATTGCGACTGTCATGTTCCCCGTCATGGTGGCTCAATTCTTCAAATTGATCATGCGTTCAACTGC
>JANPBE010000079.1:0-2601 GCA_031430295.1 Phyllobacterium sp. | reverse complement strand
ATCGATTCGAACTGCACACCAGATCTCATCGACTACCCAATTCCTGGTAACGACGACTCTTCCCGCGCAATCGCTCTCTACTGCGATTTGATTGCCAAGGCCTGCATCGACGGCATTGCCCGTCAGCAGGGCTCAATGGGCATTGACATCGGCGCTATGGAAAACCCAACGGAACCAACGTTGGAAGAAGCAGCACCGGCTGCCTAATGTGAAATTTGATGAAGCCGTGTCATCACGGCTTCATCATGCACTCGCATAACCACCCAAAATTTCGGAGCTTTGAGAGTTCCAAGAGCGCGCTCTTTCGAAGAGGGCGCTGTTTTCATAAGAAAGGCTACCACAATGACTGCAATTACCGCTGCAATGGTCAAAGAACTGCGCGAAATCTCCGGCGCTGGCATGATGGACTGCAAGAACGCACTGACAGAAAACGCTGGCAACATGGAAGCATCGGTTGACTGGTTGCGCGCCAAGGGCATCACCAAGGCTGAGAAGAAGTCCGGTCGCACTGCTGCCGAAGGCCTGGTTGGATATGCATCAGACAGTCACAAAGCCGTCGTGGTTGAAGTAAACTCTGAGACAGATTTTGTAGCCCGCAACGATGCGTTCCAAGATATCGTTCGTAATGTAGCTAACATTGCCATCCATACCGATGGCTCGCATACCGTAATCGCAAACTCGATGTACCCGGGTTCGGATAAGTCCGTTGCAGACACAATCAAGGATGCCGTTGGTACCATCGGCGAAAACATGAGCTTCCGCCGCTCAGCCATGCTCCATGTTAAGGACGGCGTTGTTGCCACATACATGCACAACCAAGTGGCTGATGGCCTTGGCAAGCTCGGCGTTCTCGTTGCTATCGAAACTATCGGTGGCCATGACGAAGCCCGCGCATTTGCCCGCCAAGTGGCCATGCACGTTGCTGCAACCAATCCTTTGGCTTTGACTGCAGAGGAAGTTGATCCAGCAGCTGTAGAGCGCGAACGCGCGATTTTCGTTGAGCAAGCCCGCGAATCCGGCAAGCCTGACGCAATCATCGAAAAGATGGTCGATGGCCGCATTCGGAAGTTTTACGAAGAAGTTGTGCTGTTGAAGCAGGCATTTGTTCTCAATCCTGATCTCACTGTTGAGCAGGCTTTGAAGGCCGCTGAAAAGACAATCGGCGCACCGGCAAAGATCACTGGTTTCGTTCGTTTCGCCCTTGGCGATGGCATTGAAAAAGAAACATCAGATTTTGCGGCTGATGTTGCGGCAATGAACAAAAAATAATCAGTTTCTAATCTAAAAACCCTGAAGGGCGCGGCGTGACACGACCGCGCCCTTCGTGTATCCGAAGCATGGATTTTACGAAATAACGGACTCACTCATGACAGCCAAGCCACTCTATCGCCGCGTACTCCTCAAATGCTCAGGTGAGGCACTTATGGGAGATCAAGGCTTTGGCATTGATGTCGCCGTGGTTGACCGCATTGCTTCGGATATCGCGTCTGCCCGCGCTCTAGGCGTTGAAGTTGGCGTCGTGGTTGGCGGCGGCAATATTTTTCGCGGCGTTGCTGTTGCCTCCAAGGGCGGTGACCGCGTGACTGGCGACCACATGGGCATGTTGGCAACTGTCATCAACTCGCTGGCACTGCGCACTTCGCTGGTAAAAATTGGCATTGATACCGTAGTTCTGTCCGCCATCGCCATGCCGGAAATCTGCGAAAGCTTTTCGCAACGCCAAGCGACCTCATACATGGATCAAGGCAAAGTGGTAATTTTCGCTGGCGGCACAGGAAATCCATTTTTCACCACGGATTCCGCAGCAGCACTGCGAGCGGCTGAAGTCGGTGCGAACGCGTTATTCAAGGGAACGCAGGTGGACGGCATCTACTCCGCCGACCCAAAGAAAGACCCGAATGCCACCCGCTTTGACCGTATTACCCATCAAGATATTCTATCAAAGGGCCTTGCCGTGATGGATACCGCTGCCGTGGCACTTGCGCGGGAGAATAAGATTCCGATAATTGTGTTTTCAATCCACGAAAGCGGTGGATTCGCTGATATTTTGGTAGGCAAAGGGCGTTGTACAACGGTTATGGACGCATAAAAGCGCAGACCTTAGCCAACGTTTTGAGGAGATTTGCAAATGGCAAAGAATGAATTGCTCGATATGAATGATGTAAAGCGCCGCATGGATGGCGCAATTACTTCGTTGAAACAAGATCTAGGCGGTCTGCGCACCGGACGCGCTTCGGCATCCTTGTTAGACCCCATTACGGTGCAGGCTTACGGCTCTTCCATGCCGCTCAATCAAGTGGCAAACGTCACCGTGCCAGAAGCTCGAATGCTCGCGGTTTCGGTTTGGGACAAATCAATGGTCGGCGCTGTTGACCGCGCCATTCGCGAGTCCGGGCTAGGTTTGAATCCAATTACAGAGGGCACAACGCTTCGCATTCCACTGCCCGAGCTGAACGAACAGCGCCGTAAGGATTTAGTGAAAATTGCCAAGGAATATGCCGAGAATGCCAAAGTATCGACCCGCCATGTGCGCCGTGATGCGATGGACCTATTGAAGAAACTCGAAAAAGACGGCGACATTGCGCAAGATGATGGCCGTGT
>JANPBE010000078.1:0-1313 GCA_031430295.1 Phyllobacterium sp. | reverse complement strand
CTTTCACAAACACCAGCAAGGCAACTGTCACCACATCGCGCCCGATCAGCATTTGGTCAAGTGAGCCATCTTCGCGGTCGGCCTGAAACAGACGGTCGAGCCCCAGCAAGGAAGCCAGCAGTGCGCCGATCCATAATATCGCCGGACCAATGCGCGCCAGCAATTTCAAATCCGGCCCGACGCCAAAGGGGATGACCGCCACCACGGCGAGAAAAAAGAGCAACCCCGTCAAAGCGCCAGAGCCGGAGCGCAGTGAGAGTTTTAGCTCGCGGACAAAAAGCGCCCTCATGCCTCCTCGCCAATATGCAAATGCTGCAAGCCGTCTAAGCCGAGTGGCAGATGCGTGGCGGCAACCATAATCCCGCCGCCCGCCAAATAGTTTTTCGCGATGTCCGCAAACAGCGATTCTGACGCTCTGTCCAAACCCGACGTTGGCTCATCCACCAGCCAGACAGGGCGATGAACTGCAAGCAATCTTGCAATCGCAACGCGTCGTTTTTGCCCTGTCGAGAGGAAGCCGAACGGCGTGTCCATGACATGAGGCAGGCGAACGGCATCCAGCGCGGCTTCGAGCGTGTTGCGCACGCGCGGCGTATCATCTCTGGGCGGTTTCTGGGCGGATTCTGGGCGGTTCTCGAGTGCCAAATGGGCGGCCCAAAAGCTGAGATTTTCGCGCACCGTGAGCTGGTCTTTCATGGCGTTAAGCGCGCCTAAATAATGACAAGCCATCATCCCTTGGTTATGCTCATCCTCGAAGCGAATGGTTCCCTCACTTGGCCTCATCAGCCCCGCCAGCACACGCAGCAGGGTGGATTTGCCGGAACCATTAGCGCCTGTGACAATCAGCCCTTGGCCCCGCTCAAGGGTAAAGGACAGCTGCGAAAACAAGGTGTTACCGCCGCGCATCCCCGCTATTTGATCCGCCACCAGCCGCATTTATTCTGCTCTCTTTGGAATTTAGAATTTATGACTAGAGACTTGGACGAGAGTTGATGACTTGACTAACTGTCGATGTCTCCAACATTAACCAGTGCGTTTCAATGCATATGAGTTTTGTAATATGAATTAAATTTTGAAATTGTGCTTGCGGTCTTCTGTCAAATATTCGGTGATGGTGCATGATTTTATTACGAAAATCTCGCATTTTGTCCAACATCGAATGTATAGCCTGACGATTATCACTGGCTGTAGAGTTAGGAAACGATTGCCCTATACCATTTATCCATAGGTGTTTTTCGTAAGATTTTGCCATTAGACTAACCAAAAATCCGAAATTAAGATTTGAGATTATATGATCCTTAGTAACGTTATTG
>JANPBE010000077.1:0-4983 GCA_031430295.1 Phyllobacterium sp. | reverse complement strand
GTGGACGCCGGCATTATGGAGCTGGATATTGGTGAGGTGGATTTGGGGTCATTGTTCGCCGATGTGGCGCAGATGACCAAGGACCGGTTTGCCGAGGGCAATATAAAGCTCAAAGTCACAACGAGCTTAGAAGCCAGCGTGTTCAAGGCTGATGTCCAGCGGCTACGCCAGATTATAGGCAATCTTCTTTCAAATGCCGCCAACCATGCACCGGAGGGCAGCACGGTTACACTTTCGTCCAGACGTGATGGCAGTGATATTTTGATTACGGTTCACGATGACGGCCCTGGCATTCCCAAAGATGTGTTGGCTTCAGTGTTCGAACGCTTTGTTGCCCATGCCAACGGCGGGCGGCGCGGTGGCACAGGGCTTGGTCTTTCCATCGTTAAGGGGTTGGTAGAACTGCATCGTGGCACAGTGGCAATCAACTCGAAGCCGGGTGAAGGCACGAGTGTTATTTGCCGGTTCCCGTCAGACCCCACCCATTTTCAGGTCGCAGCTGAGTAGCACATGGCAGTCATCGCCTTTGATCTGCTTAACGAAGCTGCCACTGACCAACTTGGCAATGACCTATCCCGTACGCTGATAAAGGGCGATGTGCTGGCGCTTCATGGCGATCTTGGCGCAGGGAAAACATCACTGTCTCGCGCCATTATCCGCTCATTGGCCGATGATGCCGATCTCGATGTGCCGAGCCCGACATTTACCCTCGTGCAAAGCTACGACACCAAACTACCAGTAGCGCATTTTGACTTATACCGCTTGAACGATGCTTCTGAGCTGGATGAGCTAGGCCTTGATGAGGCGTTGGAGACCGGCATTGCGCTCATTGAATGGCCGGAACGCGCTGGAGATACATTGCCAGCTAACACCATCCATGTAGCAATATCACACAAAGGCGCTGGGCGTCGGGTTGAGATATGCGGACCGGATGACGCGCTGGCCCGCATTCAACGCTCGTTGGACATTCGCGCCTTTCTTTTGGGTTTCGGTTATGGCGCAGCGTTACGCAAACCATTTGTCGGCGATGCCAGCCCACGGGTTTATGAGACTTTTCTGGATGCAGACGGCACGGAAATGATCCTGATGGATCAGCGCCCTTCACCTGCTGGTTCGCCTGTCTGGAAGGGCCTTGCCTACCGCGATGTGGCGCACACGACTAATCCAACAGTGCATCCTTTCATTGCTATCGGTACTGCCTTAGCCGACAAAGGATTTTCCACGCCGCAAATTTATGCGCGCGACTTGGAGCAAAATATTCTGGTGCTGGAGCATTTGGGCAAGGGCTCATTTCTTGCTGACGATGGTGCGCCCGTCCAACAACGCTATGAACTCGCAGCGCAATTGCTTGCCAAGATTCATGAAGCGGGCGTTCCGCAAAATATCAGTGCCGCCGGAATAGACTGGCATGTGCCACCGTTCGACCGCGATGCGCTGATGATCGAAGTGTCGCTGGCATTGGATTGGTATTTTTCATACCGGCTTGGGCGCGAGCCAAGTGAAGCTGATCGCACAGAATTCATGGCAGCTTGGGATGAACAATTCGCGACATTAAATACCAGCCGCTACGGGTTATTGTTGCGCGATTATCATTCGCCCAATATCGTTTGGCGTCCGGAACTCGATGGCTTTAATCGCCTTGGCGTGCTGGACTATCAGGATGCGCTGTGGGGGCCAAATGCATATGATCTGGCTTCGCTTGCACAAGATGCGCGTGTGACGATTGTGCCGGAAATGGAAGCGGCAATTATCCACGCCTACACCAAAAGCCGCACCAAAAACTTTGATGAAGCCAGCTTTGCCGATGAATATGCGCTCATGGCGTTACAGCGGAATACGAAAATTCTTGGTATTTTTATTCGGCTAGAGCGGCGCGATAATAAGCCTTATTACCGCCAGCATTTGCCCCGCATTGAAGCGTATGTCCGCGCAACTTTAATGCATCCGGCACTTGCACGTCTGGCCCGCTTCTATGCTGATATGGGCTTGCAACCTTAACGCAAAGTGATTCGCCTATGCCCGCTAAAACCAACATTCCAAAAGTGGCAATGGTGCTCGGCGCTGGCCTTGGCAAACGTATGCGCCCCATCACCGATACGATTCCTAAGCCGTTGGTTCACGTAGGCGGCAAGGCGCTCATCGACTGGGGATTGGATAGTCTGGTTGAAGCTGGTGTCAGCCGCATGGTTGTCAACGTACATTATCTGGCGGATAAGCTGGAAGCGCATTTGCGGACCCGCAAAGACGTGGACATCGCAATTTCCGATGAGCGCGAAGCGTTGCTGGAGTCTGGCGGTGGCATTATCAAAGCCCTGCCGCTGCTTGGAAGCGAGCCGTTCTACTTGGTCAATTCAGACACTTTTTGGCTCGATGGTGCGCGGTCTAACTTGGTTGTCATGGCGGAATATTTTGATGCTGCAAAGATGGATATTCTGCTGATGCTGGCGACTTCCGAACAGGCCACGGGACACGGGGCAGCCACTGATTTTGTGTGCGGCGCGGACGGTAAATTGACGCGTTATAAGGCAGCTGATGCCAACTCATTCATCTACGCAGGTGTTGCCATCCTGCATCCACGAATTTTTGACGGCGCTCATGATGACGCCCATTCGTTAAATCGCGAGTTTAACGTGGCAATCGAGAATGGCCGATTATTTGGCTTACCAATGGACGGACAGTGGCTCACCGTTGGCACACCTGAAGCGATTGCACCTGCGGAAGCGGTTGTCGCCGCGCATAGAACCCGCACATGAGCACACAAACGCCCAATGTGTTTTCCATCCCCAGCGGCGCGCCGTTTCTGGAAACGCTGGCTAAGGCGCTGATTAGCGGCGAACTTGTGACAGGTTTTAAGCCGGATAATGATCCGCTAGCGCTTGCGTCCGTCACTATCTATGTTCCAACCCGCCGTGCGGCGCGGGCGCTGCGTTCTGTGTTTGCAGAACTCTCCGGTTCCGGCACAGCCATCCTTCCGACGATTAAACCGCTTGGCGAATTTGACGAGGATGCCAGTTTCTTTGATGAAACCGGCGCGGAGGTTTTGGAAGAAAGTCAGGCGATTGGGGCCGAAGAGCGCGTGTTGCATTTGGCAAAGCTGGTGCGGCGCTGGGCCGGATTTCTGCCAAACTATGTCAAAGACCTATTCGGCACGGACCCCATGGTCGTGCCGACAACTGCTGCCGATGCGCTCTGGCTGGCACGAGATCTAGCCAGCCTCATTGACGAAGTTGAGCGCGAGGGCGGATCTTGGGACAAGTTGAAAGATTTGGTTCCCGAAGAACTGGCGGGCTGGTGGCAGCTTACTTCTGAATTCATGTCCATAGTCTCACAGCACTGGCCGCAGCAATTGCTAGAGCTTGGTCTTAGCGAGCCAGCCGCTCACCGCAACATCATTATGCGGGCGGAAGCAAAAAGGCTGAAATATGCCAATCACACCGGCCCTGTGATTGCCGCTGGTTCAACCGGGTCTGTGCCAGCCACTGCCGAACTACTCAATGTTATCGCCCGCTTGCCACAAGGTGCATTGGTGCTGCCGGGGCTGGACCGCGATTTGAATGATGAGGCGTGGGATGCGCTTTCAACGCAGTTGGAAACGCCATCTGTGTTTGGCCATCCGCAATTTGGCCTGAAGAAACTAATGACGCGCATTGGTATCGTTCGTGATGACGTCAAAGAGATCGGTGTCGTTCCAACTGATATAAAACAGCGCACTTCCGTAATTTCCGCAGCTTTGATGCCTGCTGACACCACGCATCATTGGGCCAGTTTGCTGGGTCACAAGCGCACGAACGACGGATTTGCCAATGTCAGCGAGATCGTAGCGGCATCGGAAAGTCAGGAGGCGATTGCGATTGCGATTGCGCTTCGTAAAGCGATCGAAGACAAGGCCTATCCAGCCGCTCTTGTCACCACAGACCGCACACTAGGCCGCCGTGTCAGCGCTGAGTTGGAGCGCTTCGGTATCAAGGCGGATGATTCCGGCGGCACGCCATTGGACCAGACGCCACCAGCCGCGATGTTTCAGCTTTTGCTGGATGTGGTGTTTGCACCCGCCGATCCGGCAAAGCTATTGGCGCTGCTCAAGCATCCACTGACTTCGCTTGGCGCTAACCGCACCAAGACGCGGCGCGGCGCGGAGGTGCTGGAGCTTTTGGGCTTGCGCGGCGGCGTGACGGTGATTGAACTGCCGATCATTTTGGAACGGTTAAAAACAGTGGATGACCGGGACGACGAGCCACACCAACCCTCATATCTCAAGCGGCTCACGATCCAAGAAATTGAAAATGCTGTTGATGTGGCGCTAGCGCTGACCAATGCATTGACACCTCTGATGACATTCGCGGCGGGCACTGCACCCGTCACTGTGTCGCAGGCCTGTAAAGTCAGCGTCGCGGCGTTCGAGGCTATCGGTGCAGATGAAAGCCAAGGCGTTGCGTTGCTCTATGCTGGCGATAGCGGCGAGGCCCTCGCGCAGCATTTGCGCAATCTCATCGCGGCTGAAGTGGACTACGAGTTTTTGCCGTCAGAATGGCCATCCATCCACGGCGCGATGATCTCCGGCCAAGCGGTCAAACCCAAGTCCGGCTCGGACCCCCGCGTGTTTATTTGGGGTGCGCTTGAAGCGCGCTTGCAGCATGTCGAAACCATTGTGCTTGGCGGGCTGAACGAAAAAAGCTGGCCATCCCGCCCGTCAGATGATCCGTTTCTGTCACGCGGCATGAAGGGTGGCATCGGCATCGAGCCACCGGAGCGGCGCGTCGGTTTGGCGGCGCATGATTTCCAAATGCTCACCGGTGCCAAGCATGTCATTTTCTCTCGTGCCGCGCGGATTGATGGTGCCCCCTCGGTCGCCTCGCGCTGGCTGCAACGGCTTCATGCTGTGATGGGCGAAACCCAAACCAAGGCTATGCAGGCGCGGGCGCAGGACTATTTGCACTGGGGTCGCCAGATAGACTTGGGCCAAAATTCCGCACGCGAAAAACG